>NZ_JHVI01000011.1 GCF_000620065.1 Meiothermus cerbereus DSM 11376
CATCGGCGTATAGGTGTTGGTTAACTCAAAACTTGCACCTCTTGCATAGCCTGCATAAACCTGCTTTTCCTCTCACTTCATCCGGCGGTGGGTGCCAGAGGCCTAGGGCATGAAGTTCCCCCAGTGCCGCCTGAGCTACAAGTCCGGGCAAGAGAAGGCGCAGGGACTCCCTGGCCGCCTCCCGCCAGGTCAGCCCCTCTCCCTCCTGCTCCATCCGCACCCAGTGCGCCAGCAGGTAGGCGAGAAAGCAAAGCACCAGGAAACGATGCACCCCTAAGGGGGTTCTCTGGCCGAATTGCCCCAAAGAAAACTCGCTTTTCATGGCCTTGAAGAAATGCTCGATGCTGAACCTCCGCCTGCCCCACAGGAGCACCGTCCTTCCGCTGGCGGGAAAGGTGGCCACCACATACCGCCATTCCCATTTCCCCTTGGGCAGAGGGTAGCGGTACCAACTGACCCAGACCGGAAAGGCCAGACCCCGTAGGTAAACCTTGCTCCCCTGCCGTCTGAGGTTCAGGAGGCGCTGACCCTCCCGCGTCCTCCGATCCCGCCGCATCCCCACCACCGCCTCCAGGCCCATCCCCTGCACCCCCGTGAGGAAGCAGAGGGTGCCGAAGGCGGCGTCGGCCACCACCCGAATACGAAAGGCCTTCCGCATCCAGGGGGGCAGGGCCGCGAGAAGCCGCAGGGCCAGGAGGGAAAGGCTCTTCTCGCCTTTACCTCGCCAGAGGCGATAGACCCAGGGCACCCGAAGGTCACCGTAGACCAGGTAAAGCACCACCAGATGCAGGCCCCACTTGCCGTGGAAAAAGGAGAGCGGCAGGAGGGGAAAGGTGCCTTGCTTCTCCAGGGTGACCAGGTCCAGGACCACCAAGAGCCTGGGCTTGGGGCCTCGTCTTCTCCTAGCCAGGTGCAGGGTTTTTTCAGCTTCCTGCCTAGCCAGGCGGATGAGGGCGCGGGTGGGCCAGGGGTAGCTATTCAGGAAGCGGGAGAGGGCGGAGGGGGACTTGGTCTGGCTGTGCTGGGGCCTGGCCTTGCCATGGCCTTGGAGGAGCAGGAAGAGCAGGGCTTTGAGGGAATCCCGCAGGTGGGGGCTTGGCAGGAGGGCCAGGATGGCTGAGAGTAGGGACTGGGCTGCTGTGTGCATAGCACCCGTCATCAGACGGGAAACCAGCAGCCCCTTTCAAGTGGTCCCGGTGCATAAGGAATCCCCAGGGCGCATAACTGCAAGTTTTGAGTTGAGCAAGTTAAAGGCCATCAGAAAGACCATGGGAAACCACAAAGCGGCAGGTGTGATGCCGTCGCGCTGATGCAATTTGTAGGCGGCTTCGTAGTACAGGCTGACAATTTCATACACCGCGATCAGGCTCAGGGCCACCTGCCAGACCCAGCGAATGCTTTGGGGGTTGCGCCAGAGGTAAACTTCCAGGGCCAGGAACCCGCTGGCTATGGGTAGAAGTAGGTACTTGTCGGGAGGCGATAGTTTATCCGCCGCCACCGACAGCCCCCAGGCGGCCAGGGCGGCCAGCGCCCCGAGCGGAAGCAACCACAAGGAGATGCGGATGCGCAGGGTCTCGAGGGGGTCGGCAACCTCGATGGTGCTGTATGGGTCGGGTGAATGTTGGGGTAGCATATGCTGTTTCCAGATACAGGCTCAGCCTGCTGTGGGTAGCTACAGCTTAGCAAAAGGGGTCTTAACGGAGCCTGAACGCCTCGAGCCGGCTGTTGTGAAGCCACACAGCGCCGGTACTCGACTTGGCGAACCTGTGAGCGCGAGCGGGTTTTTAGGTTCAGGGCCTCAGGTATTCGACCAGGTAATCGGCGCTGGCCCACCCGCTTTCCAGGGCCGCTTCTATTCGGGGCCCACCGCACCAGTCACCGCAAAACACCAGGTTTTCTTGCGCCAGATAGGGCCAGGGATGGGTCTGGGTAGGGAGGGCGTAGTGCCAGCGGTGCGCCATGGCGGTACGGCACTGCCCAATCCAGTCACCGAAGAGTTCCTGGGCCGCCTCGATGATTTGTCGGAGGGCCTCGTCGGGGTCTAGCTCGAGGTGGGCCTGGCTCCACTCGGGCGAAGCGTGCAGAACCAGCACCGCTGGCTCTGGCGCGGCCCGCTTGGTGTGGTCGAGGGCGGCCCAGGCCAGCACCGGATGTTCGATTTCCAGCCCCACCCAGTCCAGGTAGGGCAGCTGACGGGGAACCAGGATGGCGGCCCAGCAGGGCGCATAACGCACGGCCTGTAAAGCCATCTGCACCTCGGGTTTGAGCTGCCCCTGGGTCAGTTTGAGGGCCTGGGGTGCTGGCATGTTGAGCACCAGGGCCCGCCCCGAGCGGGTTGAACCATCCTCGAGCGTCACCGTCCAGCCATCAGTGGCTTTTTGCACCCCCGTTACCAGGGCCTCGACTTCCAGCGGCAGTGGTTGGTCGTAGGCTTCCCACCCCTGCAAAAAAACCTTGCCCAGGGTGCTCATGCCATCCGGGCAGATATAGCGTGGGTGGCCGGGCCTGTGTGCTTTGATGCCGTTGGGTTTCAAAACTGGAAAACCCTGGCTCCATTCCCGCACCAGGCCATGCTGAACCAGGTCGGGGAGCAGGATGCGCAAGGGGGCGTTTTTTGCTGTGAAATACTGGGCGCCGTGGTCAATGGGCACAACCCTGCCGTCTAGCTCGAGCCTACGGGTGGCTGCCCGTCCTGCTACCCCGCGGGACTTTTCCAAAATATGCACAGTGTGGCCGGCTCGAGCCAGGTCCCGTGCAGCGGCCAGCCCGGCCAGCCCGGCGCCCACCACCAACACATCGGGGATGCCTGTCATACCAACCCCAGCCCAGGCGCTTTGCCCTGCTCAGGCCAAAGTTGGCCGGATGTGAACACATCTTCTGCCGCTGCTTCAGAAGAGCGCCGCAAAAAGCAAAACGAATTTAACGGGTTGCCGGTCATTCTAATTTCAAGAATCGGGCCTGGGGGTTTTTTCGTCAATCTGCCGGTGGTTCTGGTAGGCTTTGGCTCGAGATGCCCGCGCTGGAGTCCGACTGGTGGAGCATGGGCCTGCGGGTGGCCGGTGTGGACGAGGCTGGCCGAGGCGCGCTGGCCGGGCCGGTGGTGGCTGCAGCCGTCATTCTGCCGCCCCCGGAAGAGCCAACCCAGTACCCTTTCCAGGACTCCAAAACCCTTAGCGCCAGGCTGCGCGACCAGCTGGCCGACCAGATTCAGGCCGTGGCCCTGGCCTGGGGGGTGGGCTGGGCCGGGGTGGCCGAAATAGATCGCCTCGGCATTCTCAAGGCCACCCACCTGGCCGCCGGGCGGGCTCTGGCGCAGCTGGCCGTACCTGCAGAAGCCCTGCTCACCGATTATTTGCGCCTGGAGCGGGAGTGGCGGCAATATCTGCACAATAACCCACCCCGGCCCGACTCGCCCGGCCTGCTTCGCTGCCCGCCTAAGGCCGACCAGAACAGCCCCACCGTAGCGGCGGCCAGCATTCTGGCAAAGGTGGCGCGGGATCGCTACATGGAAGGGCTCGAGCAGCGGTATCCAGGGTATGGCTTTGCCCAGCACAAAGGCTACGGCACCGCACGCCACCTGCAGGCCCTGGACGAGCTTGGTCCCTGTGAGGAACACCGCCGCACTTTTGCCCCGGTAGCCCAGACAGGGCTTTTTTAGCTTTCTTTAAAGCAGGGCTGCTTGGGGACTGGGCAGAGGTAGAATGGCTCTTGGAGATAGCTATGCGCACAAAACTATTCCTCGCCTTGCTGGTCGTATTGCTTTCCAGCTGTTTTCCTTCGCGCTCCAGCCTTACGGTGGGGCTGCGCTTTGGTTTTGAGCTGAGCCCTATCATCACCCGCTTTGAACCTGACCGAGGGCGGGGCGCTAGTTACCGGGTGGGGGAGAGCGTTAGCTTTATCATCAGCCTGACTCGAGCCGGCTATGTGGCCCTGGTGGGCCTAGACCCAGACGGGACAGCCTACGAGTTCGACCGGGTTTTTCTGAACCCCGGTACCCACGTGCTCTCGGGGCCGCCGGGGTTCCGCTATGAGTTGCGCCCGCCCCTGGGCATGCAGCGCGTGCGGGCCATCTATACCGATACCCCGTACCCTTCTGGCTTTGTTATCCGGGGTACTTATGGCCTTGAACGTTGGGATCAGCAGATCTCCATCTACCTTGAGCGCTCGGGCTCGAGGGTCCGTGATGTGGCCGAGACCTACCTTTACATTCATTAGCAGATTTTATACCAGATTCGGTTAGTTCGTCACCGAACGGTGACGAACTAACCCGACCGAAGGGAGTGCTCTAGGATTCAAAAAGATAGCCTCTTAGCGCTTTTTGTTTGAAGATTATCTTTTTGAATCCGGTATTAGCCCTCTGTGTGGGCCGGGGAGCTACAGGCCACCCCGCCTTCCCTCCCAAAATCTCGATAGCCGGGGCACTCACACGGGTCTGGTCTTACTGCAATGCTTTGGCTAGGCCGGGTATGGTATCGCCGGTTACTACGGAACAGTCGTTAAATTGCGCTAAGCTATGCCCATGAAAGCCATTCGCGTTCACCAACCCGGCGGCCTCGAGGCTTTGCAACTGGAAGAAATCCCCATCCCCACCCCGGGCGAAGGCCAGGCCCTG
The DNA here is from genome assembly GCF_000620065.1 of Meiothermus cerbereus DSM 11376. Classification (NCBI taxonomy): domain Bacteria; kingdom Thermotogati; phylum Deinococcota; class Deinococci; order Thermales; family Thermaceae; genus Meiothermus; species Meiothermus cerbereus. Next base: position 4,613 of record NZ_JHVI01000011.1, read on the forward strand.
GTGCGGCTTCAGGCCATCGGGGTCAACTTTATCGACACCTACAAGCGCTCCGGCCTGTACAGCGTACCCACCCCTTTCATAGTAGGCGAAGAAGGGGCCGGTCTCGTCGAGGCTGTGGGGCCGGGGGTAACCAGCGTGAAGCCCGGTGACCAGGTGGTGTACTCCAATGTGCAGGGCAGTTATGCCGAATACGCTGTAGTACCGGCTGACAAACTGGTGCTCATACCTGCAGGGCTAGACCCCAAAATCGCAGTAGCCGCGATGCTCCAGGGCATGACCGCCCACTACCTGGCCTACAGCACCTACCCCCTCAAAGCCGGGGAAACCTGCATTGTGCACGCCGGGGCGGGTGGGGTGGGGTTGCTCTTAATCCAGATGGCCAAGATGATTGGGGCCACCGTCATTACCACCGCCTCCACCGAGGAAAAGCGAGCCCTGGCTAAGGAGGCCGGCGCAGATTATGCGCTACCCTACGAGGGCTTCGACCAGAAAGCCCGTGAAATTACCGGCGGTAAGGGGGTAGACGTGGTCTACGACGGGGTGGGGCAGGCCACCTGGGAAGGCAGCCTCAATAGCCTGCGGATTCGTGGGATGCTGGCCCTATACGGGCAGAGCAGTGGGCCGGTGGCCCCCTTCAACCCCCAGGTGCTCAACCAAAAAGGCGGCCTTTACCTGACCCGGCCTTCCCTGTGGCACTACACCCAGACCCGCCAGGAACTGGAATGGCGGGCCGGGGACGTGATGCGCTGGGCGCTGGAGGGCAGGCTCAAAATTCGAATCGGAGCCGAGTTTCCCCTGGCCCAAGCCGCCCAGGCCCACAAGGCGCTACAGGGGCGCGAGACCACCGGCAAGGTGCTGCTGATTCCTTAGCCGCCGGGCGTGCCCCTTAGCGAGGGCAGCCAGCTACTCAGGCTGGGGAATGCAATTACGGCAATAAGCACCAGTATCTGCACGATGATAAAGGGAACGACTCCCCGGTACATGTCGGTGGTTTTGACCTCCGGCGGGGCCACCCCGCGCAGGTAGAACAGGGCAAAGCCAAACGGCGGGGTCAGGAAGCTGGTCTGGAGGTTCATGGCCAGGATGATGCCAAACCAGAGCAGCTTGCCCTGCACAAAGGCCTCGGTAGAGAGGTCGTAGTTGCCGGCCATCTGCATGGCCTCGGCCTGGGCGCGCCAGATGGCCTCCGCCGCCGGGAGCACCAGCGGCACGATGATGAAGGCAATCTCGAAGAAGTCGATAAAAAAGCCCAATACAAATACCAGAATCATCACAAAGGCGATAAATCCTACTTCGCCGCCCGGCAGGCCTACCAGGATATCTTTGACCAGCTTGTCGCCCTCGAGGCCCCGAAAAATCAGACTAAACGCGGTCGCGCCAATGAGGATGAAAATCACCATGCTGGTAAAGCGGGCCGTCTCCACCACCGCATCGCGGAAAACTTTCCAGGTCAGGCGGCGGTATAAGGCCGCCATGATGAGCGCCGCCAGCGAGCCCACCGCCCCTGCCTCGGTAGGGGTAGCGATGCCAAAAAAGATGCTTCCCAGCACGAACAAGATCAGCAAGACCGGCGGCACCAGTGCAACAATAGCCCTCCGCCCCAGCTCCCAGCCCCTGTAAGGCCGGGCCTCAAGGGGCAGGGCAGGGGCCATTTTGGGCCGCACCAGGGCCACCAGGGCCACCAGCAAAACCAGACCCCCCGAAAGCATCAGGCCTGGTATTAGGGCGCCCAGGAACAGATCACCCACGCTCACACCCAGCTGGTCGCCCAGCACCACCAGCACAATGCTGGGCGGGATAATCTGGCCCAGGGTTCCCGAGGCGGCAATCACTCCGGTAGCCAGGGGTTTGCTATAGCCGTACTTGAGCATCACCGGTAGCGAGATCAGGCCCATGGCCACCACCGTAGCGGCCACGACCCCGGTGGTGGCCGCCAGCAGTGTGCCCACCAGTACTACGGCTATGGCTACGCCGCCCCGTACCGGGCCAAAAAGCTGCCCTACTGTGTCCAGGAGTTGTTCGGCCAGTTTCGATTTTTCCAGAACAAGCCCCAGAAAAATGAAATAGGGAATGGCCAGCAGGGTGTAGTTGGACATGATGCCAAAGATGCGCTGGGGTAGGCTGCCCACAAAGCGTAGGTCAAACTCCCCGATGCTAATTCCTATGGCTCCAAAGATGAGGGCGACCCCCCCCAGGGCAAAGGCTACGGGGTATCCGGTAAAGATGAGCACCAGGGCCCCCAGGAACATCGCGCCGCCCAGAAGCTCAACGCCACCACCTTGTAACAACATTTAGGCAACCTCCCCTCTGGCCTCGTGCGGGAGGCGGGGCAGCACACCTCGTAAAAAGGCAAGGTTCTTGATGAACTCGGAAAACCCTTGCAGGGCCAGCAAAATAAATGCAGGCAACAGCATCAATTTAAGCGGCCAGCGGGGTAGTCCTCCCGCGTCAGAAGAGACCTCCCGCACCTGCACCGAGAAGGCCACCAAGGGCAGTGACACATAAAAAAGGATCAGCGCGAAAGGAACCAGAAACAGAATAGAGCCCAGCATGTTAACCCAAGCCCGACCCCGCTCACCCAGGCGGGCATAGACCACATCTACCCGAATGTGGCCGTCGTGTTTGAGCACATAACCCACCATCAGCAAAAAGATTAACGAAAAAATATACCACTGGAGCTCGAAGTAAGTGTTGGAGGCCAAGCGGGTTCCTATGCTTTTGTCCAGACTCCGCCCAATGGCGTTGAAGGCCCCAATCGCCACCATCGGCACCACCAGCCACAACACAATCCGGCCCACCCATTCGTTGACCGAGTCTATTAGACTGGATATTGCCAGCAACACCCTCACCTAAGCACCTCCTGAAAGGCAACCCAACCGTTTGCGCGACACAGCTCTGATGCTCCAAAATTGACTCGGTCTATCCTAACCACCCCATTCCATGGCGTCAATGACCCCTAAACGAGAGCCCCCACCTTCGGGGGTGGGAGCCTCCGGGTATAGCCAGTTCAGCCACTAGCGCAGGGTGCGCACAAAATCGTCGTAACGGAACTCGTTCAAAGCAAACCAGCGGCGCGACTCGTCGCGGAACTTCTTCCAGCTTTCGTAGATGCCGCGGTAGGTGGCGTCCTTGGCGGCGATTTCGTCAAACAAGGCGGTGGCCTCTTTGTTGGCTGCCTGAAGTACGCTGGTGGGAAAGGGCCGCAACTGGGCGCCAGCCCGTTGCAGGCGGGCCAGAGCTGGCGCATTCTTGGCATCATATTCGGCCATGGTTTTATCGTTGGCTTCGCTGGCGGCGCTGATAATGGCCTCCTGGTAGGCCTTGGGCAAGCCGCGCCAGCGATCGAGGTTCACGATGGTCGAGACGGTAGAACCCGGCTCCCACCATCCGGGATAGTAGTAGAAGCGAGCCGCTTTGTTGAGGCCGAGTTTTTCATCGTCGTAGGGGCCGACAAACTCGGCACCATCGATGGCACCCCGGTCGAGTGCCAGGAAGATTTCGCCAGCAGGCAGGGTTTGAACGGTGGTGCCCAGGCGGGTCATGACCTGACCCCCCAGCCCAGGAATGCGGAAGCGCAAACCCTTGAGGTCTTCGGGGCCCTTGATTTCCTTACGGAACCAGCCCCCCATCTGCACACCGGTGTTGCCGGCGGGGAAGGTAATGGCGTTGAAGTCGGCGATTACCCGCTGCATGGCCTGCAGGCCGCCGCCAAAGTAGAGCCAGGCGTTTTGCTGGCGGGGGTTGAGGCCAAATGGCACCCCGGTGTCGAAAGCCAGCGATGGGCTCTTCCCTATGTAGTAGTAGTTGGCGGTGTGTCCAATTTCCACGTTACCGGCCTGCACCACATCTAGCACCTGCAACCCTGGGGCCAGTTCGCCTGCAGGGAAGACCTGAATCTCAAAACGCCCTTCGGTCAGCTCGGACACCCGCTTGGCCACCGTCTCAGCCGCGCCAAAAAGGGTATCCAGGGAGCGGGGCCAGCTGGTGGCCATGCGCCAGCGGATCCGCGGGGCGGTCTGGGCGTAAACCGGGCCAAACACCGTACTGGCGGCAACAGCGCCAATTCCTGCCTTCTTTAAGAAGTCACGTCGCTTCATTAAGCTCCTCCTAAAAGCAACTATTGCACTGATGGGTGCGAAGCGATTATATGCGAGCTATCGCAAGCTATCAACAAGGACATGTGTAACCTAAGCTGTAATGTGTAGAAAAACTTATATTCCTGCCAAAAAAAGTTATTTTGGTGTAATACATGGCTCCAGATGGTGTAATTATCCTAAGATGACAATTCCGCCACCAACTAAGCCGCCAAGCAAGGCTGGTTCGCCTGCACAAGCGAATCGGATTGCCCAGCCTTTGCAGGGATCGGTGTGCTGGGCTGAATTCGTTGAAAATACCTGCAAACGTCAACCATAGGCGATGTGCACCGCGGGCCGCCCCAGCGAAAGAATCATGCCGGCCCCGGCCTGGAGGCTTTGCACGGCAGCCTCGTCAGCGGGGCAATGCCTGGTAATGGCCTGCATGTCCAGCGCATCGCTCACGGTGATGCCCCGAAAACCCAGCCGCTCCCGGAGGTAATGGGTGAGGATTTTTCTGGACAGGGTGGCGGGGTGCTGCGGATCCAGGGCGGGAAACCGGATGTGGGCGCTCATGATGGCGCGAACGCCGACCTCTATTTTGCGCTACAGTTTCGAGTAGATTGAGGAGCAAGCCTGCACCCCATTTATGAAGCGCGTTCTGCTCATACCTGCCGATACCAGACCTGTAACCCTCGAGCTCCCCCACCAGATGGCGCAGCTAGCTGGTCTGGAGGTGCGCTCTCTGCCGCTGGAGATTCTCAATCAGATGAACCAGCCGGGGAACACTGCGGCCATTGCCGAGTGGTTGTGGCGGGAAGCCCCGGCGGCGGGGGTGTGTGCCCTTGGCGGCGGCCCGGTTGCGCTGGCCGAGGCCAGCTTTGCCTGCCTGGTGGACGACTGGCTGTACCAGAGCCGGGTGCGCGGGGAGGTGCAGCAAGCCCTGACCGAGGACCCCAGTCCCTACGATCTGGGCGAGCTTCAGTGGGGGGCCGAACTGGCCATTGAGCAGCGCCTCAGCCCGCTGGCCCACAGCCTCTGGCAGCAGTATTTTGCCCCCAGCCTGCCAGGGGTCATGGGCTGGCCGCGCCTGTCGAACGGGGTGTTTCCCTTGCGGCTGGTTCAGGAGGAAGGGTGATGCAAGTTTTGCAGCGTTTGTGGGTTCGCTGGAAGGAGCTCTCGGCCTGGCAGGACCTGGAAACCCAGCCCCTGGGGGGCGTGTTCCAGGCAGCCGACGGCCCCAGGGTGCCGATCCAGCCGGGTGACCCCTGGCCCGACCGCAGCTTTCCGGTTCGTCTATTTTTCGAGGCCATAGTACCCCAGTCCTGGGCGGGAAAACCTGTCTGGGTACGACTAAGGCCCGGTGGGGAGGGTTTGTTGCTGGCCGAGGGTAGGCCCCTGGGGGGGCTCAACCCCTACCACAGCGAGTACCCCTTGCTGGAAAAAGCGCAGGGGGGTGAGGGAATACGCCTCGAGGTCGAGGCAGTCCCTAAAGGGCTGTTTGGTAGCCCGGTTCCACAGCCCCGGCTCGAGGAGGCCACCCTCCTCCTGCCCGACCTTCAGGTGCGCGCTTTGTGCGCCGACCTGGCCTGTGCGCTGGAGGCTGTGCCCCAGCTCGAGCCCGACCTGGCCCAGCTTTTGCTGGATGTTTTGAGTGAAACCTTTGCCCGTATCAAGCTGCCACGCGGCCCAGCTCGAGCCTACCTAAACCAGCTCGAGGACTCCGTCTGGGCTCAAGAAACCGCCAAGCTATGGGAGGAATGGCACTTTGTGGGGCCGGGCCTGCCCCTGCAGGACGAGCACCGCCAGAGCCTGGAGGTGGCCCGCGGCTTTCTTGGGCAGGCCCTGGCCGAGTTGCGGCAGCGTTACCCTGGGGTGGGGCGGCTCTGGATTTCCGGCCATGCCCACATCGATCTGGCCTGGCTCTGGCCCATCGCCGAAACCCGGCGCAAAATTCGGCGCACCTTTGCCACGGTGTTGCACCTGATGGAGCGTTACCCCGCCTTTTACTTCAACCAGTCCAGCGCTCAGGCCTACACCTGGCTCGAGGCCGACGACCCGGCCTTGTTCGAGCAGGTGCGGGCGCGGGTGCAGGAGGGGCGCTGGGAGCTGGTGGGGGGCATGTGGGTTGAGCCCGACGGCAACCTGCTCTCGGGGGAGTCCTGGGCACGCCAGATGCTCCTGGGGCAACGCTACTTTGAGCAGAAGTTCGGCAAGAGAGCCAGGGTGGCCTGGCTGCCTGATACCTTTGGTTTTCCCGCCAACCTGCCCCAGCTCTTAAAGCAGGGCGGGCTGCCTTTCTTCTTCACCACCAAGCTCAACTGGAACGAGACCAACCCCTTCCCCCACGACCTGTGGCAGTGGGAGGGCCTGGATGGCTCGAGGGTGCTGGCCCACAGCTTCTGGAATCCCAACGAAAACTACAACGGGCGGCTGGAAGCCCTCGACCTGGCGGGCACCTGGAAGAACTTCAAGGGCAAGCGCTACCACGACACCTCCCTCCTGACCTTTGGTTATGGTGACGGAGGCGGCGGCCCCAGCGACCTCATGCTGGAGCGCTACGAACGCTACCGCGCGTTTCCCGGCCTGCCCCAGCTGGCGATGGGCCGCCTCGAGGCTTTCTACCAGGCCCTGGAACAGGCTGCGCCCGCACTGCCGGTCTGGGTGGGCGAGCTATACCTCGAGCTCCACCGGGCCACCTACACCACCCAGGCCCGGCTCAAAGAGCTCAACCAGCGCCTCGAGCAAGCCCTGCTGGAGGCCGAGCTGACCTGGACCCTGGCCTCAATTAAGCCGCTCGACCCCCGCCTAACCATCGAAGAACCCAGCTATCCGGCGCGTGACCTCGAGGGCCTCTGGAAGGTCTTGCTGCTGCATCAGTTTCACGACATTTTGCCGGGTTCGGCCATCCACAGCGTGCCCCAGCAGGCCGCCGAAAGCCTCCAGGTGGCCCTGGTTCAGGCCGAGGAGTTGCGCCAGGAAGCCCTGGGCCTGCTCTCCGCCGAGGTGCGCAAGGTACACCCCCAGGCCCTGGCCCACCTGGTGGTGTGGAACCTAGGCGGCAGCCCGCGCCCCCTGCGGCTGCAGATGGAACGCCCCACCGAGCAGTTTTTCCGCCTGCTTACCACCACCGGTGATGAGGTGCCTTATCAGGAAGCCGGCCCCCACATCCTGATTGTGGCCGACCAGACCGTGCCGGCCATGGGCTACCTGGCCCTGGCGGTGGTGGACCACTTGGAGGCCCGCCGAACCCCCAGTGTGCGGGTCAACGGGCAGGCCCGGGTGCTGGAAAACCAGCATCTGCGCCTGGAAGTAGCCCCCGATGGCACCCTGGCCCGCCTCTATGACAAAGACCACCAGCGGGAGGTGCTGGCCGGGCGCGGCAACCAGCTCTGGGCCTATACCGACATCCCGCGCTACTGGGAAGCCTGGGATATAGACGCCTCGTATGCACGGGAGGGCCGCGAGATTACAGCCAGCCAGGTCAAGCTCATCGAAGGGGGGCCGCTCAGGGCGGGTATCTGGGTGGAGCGCAGGTTAGGGGCCTTGAGCCTCGAGCAGACCTACTGGCTTTGGGGGGGTGCCCGTCGGCTCGAGATCGAGACCCGGCTGCGCTGGCAGGAGCGCCGCACCCTGCTGCGGGCGCTGTTTCCGCTAAACGTGCGAAGCCACGAAGCCTGGTTCGATACCGCTTTTGGGGCGGTTGCCCGGCCCACCCACGCCAATACCTCCTGGGATAAAGCCCGCTTTGAGGTGCCAGCCCTGCGCTGGGCCGATCTCAGCGAGGCCAACTATGGGGTGAGCCTGCTGGGTGGTTCCAAACATGGCTACAGCGTGCAGGGTAACGTGCTGGGCCTCTCCTTGCTGCGCGGTCCGCTCTGGCCCGATCCCCTGGCCGATGTGGGCGAACACAGCTTTACGTATGCGCTTTACCCCCACCCGGGCGACTGGAGAACCGATACCGTGGCCGAAGCCGAGGACTTTGCCGCGCCCTTGCGGCCCCTGGCCATGCCCGTTCATGCGGGGGGGCAGCCGGCCAGCCGCCAGTTTTTGCGCCTGTCGCAGGGCAGCCTGCGGGTGGCCGCCTTCAAACGGGCCGAAGGAGGCTTCGGCTACATCCTGCGGCTCTACGAGGCTTACGGCGGGCGGGGGGTGGCCCAGCTTGACCTTGGGGCCCTGGGAATCCGCACAGTACACCGGGTCAATCTGCTGGAAGACCCGGAAGAGGCCCTTTCTCTGCACAATGGCCACCTGACCCTGGCCTATACGCCCTACCAGGTGATCGGCCTGAAGCTGGAGCCATAGATGGCAGAGCTGCTTGGAACCCTGGTTACCCCCAGCCTAACCTACCCCGGCCGTATCGAGTTTTCGGAGCGCATCGAGGCGGTGCTTCCGCTCGAGACCACTGGAGACTGGCCGCCACGTTACATTTTGCCGGGGTTTGTTGACCTACATGTGCATGGCGGGGGAGGGGCCGACTGCATGCAAGGAGAGGCGGCGGTGCGACAGATGGCCCGCTTCCATGCCCAGCATGGCACCACCGCGCTGCTCGCCACTACCGTTACGGCCCCCCTGGCCGACCTCGAGGCCGCCCTGCGGGGCATTGCCGCGGTGGTGCAAAATCCGGGGCCGGGGGAAGCGCGGGTATGGGGGGTGCATCTAGAAGGCCCCTTTATCAACCCCGAGAAACTGGGCGCGCAGCCGCCCTACACTATAGAACCCGACCTAGAGACCATGCGCTATCTACTAAGCCTGGCGCCCATCCGGGTGGTCACGCTGGCCCCCGAGCTGCCGGGGGCCCTGGAACTGATTGCCTTTCTCAAGGCCCAGGGGGTACGGGTGCAGCAGGGCCATACAGCCGCCACCTATGCCCAGTCTCTGATAGGCCTCGAGGCGGGCGCGCGGGGTTTCACCCACTTCTACAACGCCATGACCCCCCTGCACCACCGTGAGCCGGGGGTGGTGGGGCTGGGCCTGGGGCGTGCCCAGTGGGCCGAGCTCATTCCCGACGGGTTGCACGTCCACCCCGCGGCCATCGGGGTGGCAACCCGGGCCATATCCCAGGCCTACGCGGTAACCGACGCAGTGGCAGCCGCCGGAATGCCAGAGGGGGTGTACCGGCTGGGGCGGCATCAGGTATACAAAAAAGGCCAGGGGGTCTTCCTGGCCGATGGCAGGCTGGCCGGGAGTGCACTCACCATGGATCAAGCCGCGCAAAACCTGCGCCGCTGGGGCTATACCCTGCGCGAGGTGATGCAGATGACCTCGAGCTTTGCCGCAACCTACTTAGGGATACAGCATGGACTGAAGCCAGGCCTGCCCGCCGACCTGGTGGTGCTTGACGAAGCGCTAAACCTTGTGGAGGTGTACGTGCGGGGCCAGAAGGTGGAGACAGTATGAAGGCAGCCGAAAGCAAAATGTTCAGGGAGGCCCAGCAGGCGCCGGCGGTGGTAGAGCAGGCCCTGCGCGAGAACAAGAGCGAGATGGAACTACTGGGCACTTTTTTGCGTCGTCATACCCCGCCCTTTGTGCTGACGGTGGCCCGGGGTAGCTCCGACCACGCCGCTCTGTATGGCAAATACCTCATTGAAAGCCTGCTGGGCGTGGTCTGTTCCTCGGCCATTCCCTCGGTACACACGGTCTACGGGCAGCGCCTCGCCCTCGGTCGTGCTTTGCTGATTGCTATCTCCCAGTCGGGTCAGAGCCCCGATCTGATCGAAGTTACCCGTCAGGCCCGGCGCGATGGGGCCCTGACCCTGGCCCTGGTCAACCAGGAAAACTCCCCCCTGGCCCAGGTGGCCGAGGTGGTGCTACCCCTGTGGGCCGGCCCTGAGGAAGCCGTGGCCGCTACCAAGAGTTACCTGGCTACCCTGGCCTCCCTGGCCCAATTGGTGGCCGCCTGGGCCGAAGACAAACCCCTCAAAGAAGCCCTGGCCATGCTGCCCGAGGCCCTCTATAAAGCGGCCCATGCCGACTGGCAGGCGGGCCTGGGGGCTTTGGTAGAGGCCGACAACGGCCTGGTGGTGGGGCGCGGCTATGCCTTTGCTATCGCCCACGAGCTGGCCCTCAAGCTCAAGGAGACCAGTGCTTTTCATGCCGAGGCCATGTCAGGCGCCGAACTGCTGCATGGCCCGGTGGCCCTGGTGGAGCCCGACTTTCCCCTGCTGGTGCTGGTGCCCAAGGACAAGCCCCTGCCCGGCATGCTGAGCCTGCTGCAAACCCTGCGTGGCAAAGGCGGACACCTGCTGGTGGCCTCCTCCGAAGCCGAGGCCCTCGAGCTGGCCCACACCCTCCTGCCACTCCCCACCCGGCTTCACCCGGTGCTGGACTCGATTCTGCTGGCGCAGGCCTTTTACCCCTTCGCCGCCGAGCTCGCGGTAGCCCGGGGGCGCAACCCCGATGCCCCGCGCAACCTGTCCAAGGTGACCCGCACGCGCTAAGCGGTCTTGGATTTAGGTAGGATAGGGGCATGGAAATACGCAAGATTGGTGTGATCGGTGCAGGGCAGATGGGCTCCGGTATTGCTCAGGTGGCAGCTCAGGCCGGCTATGAGGTGGTGCTGCGCGACCTCGAGGTCTCGTTTATCGAGCGCGGCCTGAGCAGTATAAAGCGCTCCATCGGCAAGCTGCTGGAAAAGGGCAGGCTCGACCAGAACAGCCACGATGCGGCTTTGGCCCGCATTGCCACTACCACCCACCTGGCCGATCTGAAGGATTGCGACCTGGTGATCGAGGCCATCGTGGAGCACGAGCCCAGCAAGCTCGAGCTCTTCCGCGAGCTCGACCAGCTGGTTAAGCCCGAGGCCATTCTGGCCTCCAACACCTCCTCGATTCCCATCACCCGCCTGGCCGCGGCCACCCGCAGGCCGGAACGCTTTATCGGGATGCACTTCATGAACCCGGTTCCCCTGATGGAGCTGGTGGAGGTGATCCGGGGCTACCTGACCGACGACGCCACCACCCAGGCCGTGCTGGAAACCGCCCGCAAGATGGGCAAGACCCCGGTGGAGGTCAACGACTACCCCGGCTTCGTCTCCAACCGTATCCTCTTGCCCATGCTCAATGAGGCCATCCAGTGCGTGATGGAGGGTGTGGCCACGCCGGAGGCCATCGACCAGGTGATGAAGCTGGGCATGAATCACCCCATGGGGCCGCTCACTTTGGCCGACTTCATCGGGCTGGATACCTGTTTGTCCATTATGGAAGTCTTGCACCGGGGCCTGGGCGACGATAAATACCGGCCCTCGCCCCTGCTGCGCAAGATGGTGCAGGCCGGGCTGTTGGGGCGCAAGAGCGGGCGGGGTTTCTACCGCTACGACGAGAAGGGCAACAAGATCGGATGAACCGGCTGGATCACCTGGTGCTGGCCGCCCAGACCCTGCAAGAGGGGGTTGAGTACGTCCAGGACGTCTTGGAGGTGGTGCTTTCACCGGCTGGGGGCCCACACCCGCTGATGGGGACGCACAACCGCCTGCTGAACCTGGGCAATGGGGCGTATTTAGAGATTATCGCCATTGATCCCGAGGCCCCCGCACCGGGTCATCCGCGCTGGTTCGCGCTCGATGGTTTCGCCGGAGCGCCCCGCCTCCTGACCTGGGTGGCCCGCACCGGGGCTTTGGAACGCTACGCCTCGCTGGGGCTTGGCCTGGTGACCCGGGCCAGCAGGGGAGACCTCGAGTGGCTCATCACCCTCCCCGCGGACGGGCGCTTGCACTGGGGCGGGTTGGTGCCCTACTTGATCCAGTGGGGTTCCCGGCACCCCACCGAGACCTTGCCGGACGCGGGTTGTCGCCTGGGGGAGCTGGTGCTTCGCCACCCAGAGCCCCAGGCAGTGGACAAAGTGCTCAAGAGCCTCGAGCTCGATTTGAGCCAGGTGCGCCTCGAGCGTGCCGAATCACCCGATCTGATGGCCCTTGTTCAGACCCCTGCAGGGCCCAAGCTGCTGCGCTAGCCGCGCCCAAAAAATCCGCTCTGCGCCAGCTTTATCGGTTGCTGGAGGCTGCTTTTTCGACCGGGGTGCGCCAAAGCCATGAACCCAGCCACTCCCCAAGGCGGCGCAAGGGGCTTTTTGTTGCCTGCCGACGGGCCGAAAGGGTGGCCTCCTCGGGGCCTACATCATGGCCGATGGCCTGGGATAGGTAGTAGCGGTGGTCGGAAATCCACAGGTACAAATCGGCCTCGGTGCGGCCCGGAAAGTTTTTCAGAACGCCGTTTTCGCGAATTTCCAAAATGGTGGGCAGGTAGAGGTTGTCGTACCAGTCGGCAACGGCTTCCTTCCAGCTGACGGCACGCTTCTGGTCGAGGCCCATAAAGTACTGATGGGTATGGATATGGTCGAGCAGCACATCGTAGCGGCCAGGCCTGCTAAACAGGATGGGCTCATGGTTGGGGCGCAGCTGGGGTAGCTGGGTTTTCTCTAAAAACTCCGCATACTCTCCCTTCAGAATCACATCCTTGATGGTGTCGTTGGGGTCAAGGTCTACCGGCACCTCGAGCTCGGTGACATAGGCATCAATGAAATGTTGACCCTGGGCTTTGGCCAGCGCAGTGCGGTGGTTGCCGTCCTTGACAAAGTAGGTGTCGCCCACCTTGTAGACATGAATGGGGGGAAACTCGATGCCCTCGAGCTGGGCCTGGCGCAGCTTGGTCCAGCGATCCAGGGTAAAGGGTTCTTTGGGCATAAACTCGGCGTCGAAGTCGCCGTAGCGGTCAACCGAGCCTATGATTTTGTCGACTTCAATGGTCTGGAGCCCCTTGTACGACTCGCTCTTTGGCCGTAGCTCCAAGACCGCGCTATAGGGCAGCAACTGGTTGGGCTTACCCCGTAAACGGCGCAAAACATCGTGGATGAGCACCCGACGCGACAGCGCCTCGGCTTCTAGCTGGGCTTGCTGCTCTAAATCCATAGGCTTCATCCTGATGCGTTCTCCGATAGGCGATGCTTGTGTGTCGTGGCCCGGTTGGGGTATTCCCGGATCGCTTGAAAAAGGGCGGCAGGCTTCGCTTTGCGTGGATTGGGTTGAAGACAACCCTGCCCGATTATAACCCCCTTATACCGGATTCAAAAAGATAATCTTCAAACAAAAAGCGCTAAGAGGCTATCTTTTTGAATCCTAGAGCACTCCCTTCGGTCGGGTTAGTTCGTCACCGAACGGTGACGAACTAACCGAATCTGGTATTAGAGCCCCACAGCCAAACAAACATCCGCCTGTGCTGGCGGGTGTTTCAAGGGCATCTGGAACGCTAGGCTGCTTCTTTGGAGAGCCGCTCGAGGCCACTCGGGTTTTCCAGTACGAGTTTGCCATAACCAGAGCGGATGTAGCCTTCGCGGGTTAGCTCGCCAATAACCTTAGTTACGGTTTCGCGTACCGAACCTACTGCCGAAGCGATCTCGTCGTGGGTGGCCCTAACCCCTATGCGACCATTCTTTTCAGTAAAAGCCACAGGCGTGCGAGACAGATCGAGCAGGGCAGCCGCAATGCGGTTCTTGAGGCGCTGACCAGAGATGCGCTGGATGGTCTGGTAGGTTTGGCTCAGGGCCTTTACCAGGCCTTGCACCAGGTCGGTCATTTCCTGTGCGGAAAGTTGGGCTGGCGCCAGGGTATCAACTTTGGTTTCAGTTACGGCTTCGGCAAAGTAGGTACGTTCGCCACCGGAGATCACTTCTTCACCAAAGTACTCACCAGGACGCACAAATCGCAACGTCAGGGCGTTGCCTTCGTCATCTACACTCTGGAGCCGAACCAGACCCTCCCGTACCCGGTAGAGTAGATCCTTAGGGCCGGGCTCTCCCGGATAGAGGATGATCTCGCCAGGATCAAAAGTTAGGGTATCTAGGATGCTGGTTTGCATAGCTTCATCACTCCTTGATTCCGACTATAGCAGGCTTAAGTGATTTTGTAAACATTTGTGTTTATTATTTGCGGTGGGTTATGCCGGATCTGGCCGGTGCTCACATCTAGGTATACGCAAACAAGCTACAGGTTAGATGTGGCGCGATGAAGCAAGGAAGACCGCTGCTGCGCGTGTTTGCTGAATGGGCGCAGCCCCAATTCCCTTCACCACCAGCCCCGGCGCTTCATCCACAGGGCCAGCCCCCCGCCAATGACCGCCAGCCCACCCCAGAAATACACCCGTCCAGCCGGCCACTGGTACTCGGTAAAGGCTTCGAAGTTGGTTCCATAGATGCCGGCCCAGAGGGTCATGGGCAGAAACAGCACCGAGATCACCGTAAGGGCCTGTACCACCCGGTTGAGCCGGTTGTTCTGGGCCGAGAGGTGCACCTCCAGCACATTGGATAGCTCGTCGCGGGCTGCGTCCAGGCCTTCGTATACCCGGCCCATGCGGTCGGTGAGGTCGCGGAATAAATAGGCCTCGGCGCCCAGCAGGGGAAGGCGCTCGAGGTGCAGCAAGGCCTCGCGGGCCTGCGAGACCAGCCGCCGGGTACGCAGCACCTCGCGGCGGGCGGAAAAAACCCGGCGGGGGGTTTCGGGGGTGTTGTCGCCGTCCAGGGCCTGCTCTTCCAGGTCTTCGACCCGCTCGGTGAGGGCATCGGTGTATTCAAAAAAGGTCTGTACCCCCTGGTCGAGCAAGCGCTGCCACAGCCTTAAGCACGAACCCCCACGAAAGCTGTTCCAGATTTGCTCGAGGTAGTCTACCGGCTCGTTGCGGTAGGTGAGCAGCACCTGGGTCTCGGGGAAGTAGAAGTAGGAGACCCGCTCGGTGCGGCTATGGGCATTGTCTGGGGTCTCGAGGGTGCGAAAAATCAGGAAAAGGTGCCTGGGGTACTCCTCGAAACGGCTCCAGTGGCCGATCTCCTGGGCATCGGCCAGGGCCAACGGGTTGAGGGGATACTGGTTTTGAATCAGGGCGATTTCCTCAGGGGTAGGGGTCTCGACGTCCACCCAGACCTGGGCCTCCATCAGGCCGCAGGTTGCGCCATCGGAAAGTTGCTTAGCCCGAATCATTAGCTCATAGCTTATTGCGGATGGCCGATGGCTGCAAAAGTGTTGGCAACTTGAAAGGCATTCACGCCGCTTATTCCCCCACCCCCGCCCCCTCCCCATGGGAGAGGGGACTTAACTTGGAGGAGAAGGGTTGGAATGAGGGGTCTTTAGGCAAAAAAGCTTCTTATCTATACGATGCACGATTGCAAAACGAGCTTGCCGACCGGCCATTGACCCACGGCCATTTCGCCAGCAGGACGATGTTTTGCTGCTTGTGCCTAGCGGGTACTCTCGGCGATCCAGTCCAGGTAGTCCTTCGACCCTGCCTCGATTTTATGGGCAATAATCTCGGGCACCTGGTAGGGGTGCAGCTCTTTGATACGGGCTTCCAGGGCATTGTAGCGCGCTTGCTGGGTTTTGATGAGGAGCAGCAGCTCGCTATTTTCCTGAACCTCACCCTCCCAGCGATAGACCGAAGTGATGCCCGGCAGCAGGTTTACACAAGCGGCCAGCCCTTCGAGCACCAGGGTTTGGGCGATGCGCTGGGCGGTCTTTTGGTCCGGTACGGTGCAAAAAACGGTCAGATACATACTTACTAGGTTATAAGAAATGTCTTTGATTTGTTCTTTCTTTGGGGCCCCCGCCTAAAGCGTGGGTAGCAACAGCTCGAAAAACCAGGGTGCTCTGACAATCCCTAACGGAACGATTCAGGCGGGGTTCATATTAGCGAATCCCCAGCGACTTCACCGCCAACCGGGCCGCGGCCAGATCCCAAAGGGCGTGGCCCACGCTTTTAAAGAGCACCACACCTGAGGCTGGTTTGGGCTGGTGGAGGGCTGCCGCGAGCGGCTGTACCTCGTCCCAGTCCACCCCGGCTTGCAGCAGGTCGCCCGCCTCCGAACGGGCCCCCTCGAGGGTATCCACATATAGCCGGGCCTGCCGCACCACCTCCGGCGCAACCTCGGCCATATCGGGGCGGTAGGCTCCCACGGCGGCGATGAAGGCGCTCGAGGGGGCTCGCAGCAGCACCGGGGTTGAGCTGGTAGTGGCGCACACAATCAGGCTCACCTCGTTCAGGGCGGGCTCGAGGTCCCGGATGGCCTGGGCCAGCATTCGCCGCTGGCGGGCGTACGAGGCCAATGCCTCGGCATGTTCAAAGCTGCGGGAGTACACGTACACCTTGTCGGTGCCCAGGCCCACCTGGAAGGCTTCCAGGTGGCTTCTGCCCTGGGTTCCCGCGCCCATAATCAAAAGCGGCCCGGCGGGAAGGGGGGCCAGGGTCTGGGCGGCCAGCAGCGAGACCGCTGCGGTGCGGCGGGCCGTGACCACCCCACCGTCCAGCAGGGCCAGGCGTTCGCCGGTAGCAGTTCGCATGACCCAGACCTCGGCCCGGACGCTGGGCTGTTGCGCAGGGTGGACGGTGACCAGCTTGGTAACGGTGATGGAAGGGTCGGCTGCGGGCATCAGCAGCAGGGTAGCGCCCCCCGGTAGCGGCACCACCAGACGCTCCGGTGCGGTAACGAGACCCTGGGCATGGTCGGCCAGCACCTGGGCAATGGACTCGGCCAGGGCAGCATACGGCAATAGGGCAGTGGTTTCCTCTGCCGATAGAATGCGCATGTGCCCAGCCTACCCGAAAGTTGTGTTTTGTGCAGACTGGGGCGATAGAACCTGAACGCTATCGCCAACCTCTACCACCCCGCCCCGAAGCACCCGGGCATACAGCCCCCGCTTGCCCAAAAGCACCTTGGGCAGCCGCAAATCGAAGACCGAGAGCGAGTTGCAAACGGTGCATACCGTGGTCAACTCCAACAAGGCAGGGCCTACTTGTAGCCGAGTTCCTGGGCTAAGGGCGTGGGGGTCGAAGTCTACCAGCAAGTTTTCGCCTAGGGCCCCCGGGGGTAGCTCGATGCTGGCTCGAGCGGCCAGCGCGTAAGTCGGGCGCCCGGCCACCAGCACGGCCCGGTCGGGGTGCTTGCCAAAGTGCCGGTCGCCTTCTACGCCCATGCCTTCCACCAGATGGGCTTTAGCCACCGCTGGTTTGGGTAGGCTTGTACCCGGCCCAGCGTGGAGCGACAGGACGGTATTCATCGCAGACCGAGCTGACCTCGAGCGGCCAGCACCTGCTGGGCGCTCAGGTTCTTGCCGCGCTGGGCCTTCACCTCGGCCTCGGTAAAAGCGCTCTGGCCTGTGGGCAGGGCATTCCCCCACTGGGTGGCGATGTGGTTGAGCACCGCGGCGATCTCTGCGTCGCTGAGCTGGGGATAGGCCGGCATCAGGCCGTTGTAGCTGGCCCCTTTGACGCTAATTGCGCCTTGCAGGCCATAGAGCATCACCTGAATCAGCCATTCGCGTCCGCCCTTGGCTGCCAAAATCTCCGGCACATGCCCGGCCAGAGGCGGAAAGACCCCTGGAATACCTGCACCATTGGCCTGGTGGCAGCCGATGCAGTTGTTGTAGACCGCTGCCCCACTAACTGCAGCCGCGGCCTGCGCTGGTGTGGGCGCAGGAACACTCGCACCTGGAGCCAACTGTGTTGCCAGGTAGTTGAGGATGGTAGCCCGTTCCTCCGGGGTGAGCCTGAGCCCGTAGCCCTGCATTTCTGTAATCAGGCTGTCCCAACGTTCGCGGTTTTGCCGTTCACGGGTTACAAAACCGATTTCGTGGCAGGTCTGGCATTTCTGTAAAACAAGCTCCCGCCCCGGCCCCTCGGGCAGTGCGTTTTGGCCGAGGCCCACCCAAAGGGCAGTTAGCGCTAGAAACATTACCCATACCAGGTATTTGGCTTTCATGTTTGGTCTTCCTCCCTGATGCAAAAGAATATCATGCTTGGCAAGGCGTTTTTGTGCGCCCGACACACCTGTGCTGAAGCTAAAAAAATCGTTAACACACAACCGGCACCCTGGGGTATGTGGCGCCGGTCAAAAGAGCAGGCTTTGGAGATTTCAGGTTACCCTGAACTTGACCCGCATAATCCCGTTCCACTCGTAGCCGCGCTCGTTCCACCAGATGTTGCCGTTCATGGGCTGGGTGCGGCCTACCGCGTCGGTAGCGCGGGCCATCACCTCGTATTCGCCGGGGGCCAGTAGCTGGGGTGAGACCCACTGATACCAGCCAAACTTGCCGTGGTCACGCTCGATGATGGCCTTGCGCCAGGAGGTGCCGCCGTTTACCGAGACCTCTACGGTTTCGAGCGGGGCCAGGCCGTCGTTCCAGGCTACCCCACGGATCTCTACCAGACGGCCTTTGACGCTGGCTCCGGCCAGCGGCGATAGGATGAAGGAGTTGATGTTGGTCATCCAGTTCGAGCGGGAGTTCTCCAGGGTGTAGTTGTAGCGGCTGCCGGGCTGGGTGGGCAGGATGGGCAGGTTCACCCCGGGCAGCACCGGCACCCGGTAGCGGGGCACCTGTTCGTTGCCGGAGCTTTCGGTAGCGGTGAACTCGAGCTTGGCAATCCACTTAACGTTGGCCGTGCCAAAGGTACCCGCTGCCACCAGCCGCACCGGCCCGCCGTGTACCGCCGGCAGCGGCTCACCGTTCATGCCCAAAGCCAGCATGGCGCTGCTGTAGTCCAGCACGCTGATGGGGAAGCTCTTTTCATAAGGTGCAGCCCCGCCCTGGGTGGAGGCGTTCATGGTGATGAAGCGGGCTTTTGGATCGAGTTTTACGCCTTTGGCCTCGAGCAGGGTCTTGAGCAACACCCCGCGCCAGGTGACATGCCCCACCCCGCCGTAGGTCCAGGGGTTGCCTGAAGGACGGGGGTTGAAGAAGCTACGGCCATTGCCCGAACACTGCAACACGCTGGTGACTTCGGTCTGGGGCAGTTTGGAAAGCTCGTCCACCGTGATCTTGAAAGGTTTGTCAATGAGGCCGGTGATCTCTACTTCCCAGCCGGGCTGCACGTTGGGCTCGGTGGTGTTGAGACCGGGCAGGTCGATGTTGTTGCGGATGAAGAGGTTGGCCTTGCTGGTGATGCGCTCGGAGCCCAACAGTTCCAGGGTAGACTCCATCACCACCGGACGGGACGACAGCACAACCAGCTTGGGGTTTTTGCCGCGTACCACCTGGTCGGCGGTGGGTTGTTGCTGGGCCATGCCCAGCCCCATCATGCCCACGGCTGCTCCGGCTGCAACGCTTTTCTTCAAGAAGGCGCGGCGGTTCATTTCAGCCTGAAGTAGTGCTTTTTCTTTTTCGCTCATCTGAGACTCCTCCCCAAAACAAGACCCTACGGGCCAGCTAGCGGGATGCTTGGGCCTATGTGTTTTCTGACAGCGTCATGTTACAACGGATTACAAACATACTCAACTAGGGTATAGGTTGCGCCAGGGTAGATTGGCAAAACCAGCGGAGTAGGTCTATGCGTGCCTGGCGCAATTCCCCCAGCGATCTTTCGGAACAGCAACTTGTACTTCAACCTATGGAGACACTTGCAACACTATGTTTTCTCCACCCTAAAGCGCTCTACCGCCCTCAGCCCGCGCCGCCCAAAGCGCCGGGCCAGCTCGAGCTCGCTCATCACCAGCACCGTGGGCCGCCCGTGGGGGCAGACCCAGGGCAGCGCGCACTCGGCCAGGGCATCCAGCAGGGCCTGGGCCGAGGCGCCCGTCAGCGGATGCCCGGCCTTGATGGCGGGCAGACAGGCCAGCCGGGCCAGCACGTTGCGCCAGGCTTCGCTAAAATTGGGCGTTCCCAGGCTGCCCTTCACCACCTCGGGGATGAGCGAAGGGTGCCCCGCCAAAAAAGCCGGAATGGTGCGAATGCGGTACTTGCCAGGGCCAAAGGGCTCCAGGCATAGCCCGGCCTGCTCGAGCTCCTGCGCCCGCTCGGCAAAGTTCAGCTCCTCGCCCAGCGAGAGCGAGACCAGCTCGGGGTGGGGGAGCTCGAGGGGAGCTTCCTCGAGGTAGCGGCGCGACAGCTCCTCGTAGAGGATGCGCTCGTGGGCCGCGTGCTGGTCTACCACGTACAGCTCGTCCCCCGCCTCGGCCAGCAGGTATAGCCCCCGAAAGCTGCCCAGGTAGCGCAAGCGGGGAAAGCTAGCCCGCTGTACAGGCGTGGGGCCGGTGAGGGGGGTGGGTTCGGGCAGGGCACGGGCCAGGGGATGGGCCGAAAGCAACGCCTGTACCGCCTGGGTAACAAACCCCAGGATGGGCTCGGGCCGAATCAGCTTAACCCTCGATTTATCGGGCGAGGTGTTGATCAGAAGATGCTCAGCAGGTACGTCCAGATTCAGCACCCCCAGCGGAAACTGGCCGTGGGGCAAGAGTTCTTTGTAGGCGGCCAGCACCGCCTGTAGCAAGGACTCGGGCCACTCCACCGGGCGGTCGTTCAGGGCAAGCAACAATCTATCTCGCCGGGGGCGCGATAGCTCTGGGCGCGAGAGCAGACCCGAAAGCCGGAAAGGGCCGTCCGTTTCCTTCAAGGACAACAACCGATTGGCCACCACCGAGCCCCAGAGCAGCTTGGCCGCCTCGCCGAACCCACCCCCCGCGTGGGCAATTTTCTCTTCACCATCCACCACCAGCCGCAGGGCGATTTCCGGGCGGTGCAGCAGGTAGCGCGAGACCAGGTGTACCACCTTGCGGGCCTCGGCGGCGGGGGCCTCGAGCGCGTTTCGGCGGGCGGGCAGGTGGTTGAACAGGGCGCTCACCTCGACCCGGGTTCCTGCAGGGGCTGGATGTTCGTGTAGTTCTACCTGGTCTTGAAAGGCCGTCAGGGTGGCGCCCCCGAGCTGCTGGGGGGGCCTCGAGGTCAGCCGTACCTGGGCCGCCTGCCGGATAGCCCACAGCCCCTCCCCCCGAAAGCCCAGGGTGCGGATGTTGTGCAGGTCGGTGAGCTTGCTGGTGGTGTGGTGCTCCAGGGCCAGGGCCAGCTCTTCTTTGGGAATGCCGCTTCCGTTGTCGCTGAGCACGATTTTGTCCAGGCCCCCACCCCACAGCTCGATGTACAGCCGGGTTGCCCCGGCGTCCAGGGCGTTTTCCAGCAGCTCGCGCACCACGTCGGCGGGGCCAGAGACCACCTCACCCGCGGCAATTTCACGGACGAGCTCAGGGGGAAGTTTGCGGATCATACCTTTCAGATGCGCTCGGTTTCGGCCAGAGGAGCCAGGCCTTTGAGCCGGTCTTGCAGTTGGCGCAAGAACAAAAGGGCCTCGAGCGGACTGGTGCGGGCCAGGTCGAGCTGGAGCAGTTCTTCCAGCACGTCTTTGGACAGCCCCTGCTGGTTGGCCTCGAGGCCGGTCAGCACGGCTTTGGCCCGCTGCAAAACCTCCCTGGGTAGCCCGGCCAGCCGGGCTACTTCCAGCCCATAGCTCTTGCTGGCGGGCCCTGGCAACACCTGGTGGTAAAACACCAGCCCCCCGGCCTCCTCCTTGGCGGCCACGTGGGCATTGCGGGCAGCAGCCATGCGCTCAGGCAAGGCGGTGAGTTCGAAATAGTGGGTGGCGAAGAGGGTGTAGGCCCCCACCTGGTCGTGCAGGTATTCGCAGGCCGCCCAGGCCAAAGCCAGGCCATCGTAGGTGCTGGTGCCGCGCCCAATCTCGTCCAGCAGCACCAGGCTTTTGCTCGTTGCACCTTGCAGGATGCTGGCGAGCTCCTCCATCTCCACCATAAAGGTGCTGCGCCCCCCGGCGATGTCGTCCGAGGCTCCAATGCGGGTGTAGATGCGGTCGAACAGGGGCAGGGTGGCCGACTCGGCGGGCACGAAGGAGCCAATCTGGGCCAGCAGGGCAATCAGGGCGGTCTGCCGCAGGTAGGTTGACTTGCCAGCCATGTTGGGCCCGGTCAGGATCAGAAGCCGGGCCGAGGGGTTCATGGCAAGGTCGTTGGGGATAAATGAATTGCTGCGCTCTACCACCGGATGGCGCCCGGCCACAATGTGTAGATGGCCGTCGGGTGAGAAGCGGGGGCGGCTGTAGCCGTACTCCACCGCAGCCTCGGCCAGCGCAGCGTACACGTCCAGTTCGGCCAGCACCTGGGCCGCCTGGCGCACCTCGTCGGCGGCCTGGGCCACCTGCTGGCGCAGCTCCAGGAACACCGCGTACTCACGCTTGATGGCCTCGGTTTCGGCTTGCAAGATTTTGCGCTCCTGCTCCTTGAGCTCTGGGGTACTGAAGCGCATGCGGTCTTTGAGGGTTTGCAGGGGCCGCCAGTCTTTGGGCACCAGGCTGTAGTGGGGGCGGGTGACCTCGAGGTAATACCCAAATACCGCGTTGTAGCCCACCTTCAGATTGGGTATTCCGGTCTTTTCTCGTTCCGCGCTTTCCAGATGGGCAATCCAGGCCCGGCCCTCCTCGGCCCGGTGGCGCAGCTCATCCAGCTCGGGGTCGAAGCCTTCTCGGATCAGGCCCCCGTCGGTAATCTTGAGCGGCGGGTCTTCCACCAGGGCAGCGGCGATGCGTTCAGTAATCGCAACCGAATAGGGTAGACGCTCGGATAGGACTGCGAGCGGCCCCACCCCCGCCAGCAGCTCGGTCAGTTCGGGCAACAGCGATAAGCTGCGTTGCAAGGCCGAAAGGTCGCGGGGGCTGGCCCGACCGGCCAACAGGCGGGCCGCCAGGCGTTCCAAATCGTGCATGCGGTAGAGCACCTTGCGCACCTCGCTTCGCAGTACCCCATCGCGCACCAAGGCCTCCACGGCATCCAGCCGGGCTTGCAGGGGGGCTTCCTCTACCAGCGGATGCCGCAGCCAGGCCCGCAGCAGGCGCCGTCCGGGCGCGGTGCGGGTTAGGCCCAGCACCCCCATCAGGGTACGTTCCCCGCTTTGGTCGCCCACCGAACTGGGCTCGTAAATCTCCAGGGTTCGCAGCGTGGCCTCGCCGAGCTGCATGAAGGCGCTGGGGTCGTAGCGCACAAAACTACGCACCTGGGGGAGCCCATTCTCCTGCACCCGCAGGGCGTAGGCCAGCACCGCTCCTGCCGAACGCAGCAGCGCGGGGTGCTCCAAACCGGCGGGTAGAGGGTCGAATTGTGCCTGTAGGGCAGCTTTTCCGGCCTCGCCCTGGAAGCCCTCCTCCGACAGCATGACCGGAAAACGCCGCTGGAACTCCTGCAAAAAACTGGGGTTGTGGTAGAGCTCCGGAGCCAGCAGCACCTCGGCGGGCCGAAAGCGGAAGAGCTCGTCGTAGAGGGCGCTCTTGCTGAAAAGTACGCTACCGCGAAACTCCCCGGTGGAGAGATCGAGCAGGGCCAGGCCGTAGCCATCGCCGGTGCTGATGGCAGCCAGGTAGTTGGCCTCCGGCTTCAACAGGTTCTCGCGCATGACCGTGCCGGGGGTGAGCAACTGTGTAACCTCGCGGCGCACCAGCTTGTCGGCCTCCTCAGCCAGTTCCACCTGGTCGGCCACCGCTACCCGAAAGCCTAGCTTCAGGAGCCGTTCAAGGTGCACATCCACCGAGCGCACCGGAATACCCGCCATGGGGGTGGTGAAGTCTTTGGCGGTTTTGTGGGTCAGGGTTAGGTTAAGAGCCCTCGAGAGCCTTTCGGCATCCTCACCAAAAGCCTCGTAAAAGTCGCCCACCTGAAACAGCAACAGATAATCGGGGTAGGCATCCCGCAGTTCGACGTACTGCTCGAGCAGAGGTGGTAGGGGCCCCGGCCCCTGGCCCTTGAGGGTCATGCTCATCATGATACCCCCAAGCCTCTGGGTTGGAAGGTGAAAACAAGTATCGTGTGCGACTTATTTTTTTACTTACCGGGCCACTTCCCAGGCCAGATGCTCCAGCTCGGGTTTGATCAGCTTCTCCCAGGCCACCTGTACGGCGTTGGGCGAGCCGGGCGTGGAGATCACCACCTTCTTGCGGTAGGTTCCCGCAGTGGCCCGCGAGAGCATGGCGGCGGCCCCCACCTCGCTGTAGGAGATCATGCGAAACAGTTCGCCGAACCCCGGCATGGGCTTCTCGATTTTGCGAACCAGCACGTCGTAGGTGGTGTCGCGGGGGGCAATGCCGGTGCCGCCGTTGAAGAGAATTATTTGCGCCCCTGCGTTTACCATATCGTCCAGGGCCTGGGCTACCTGGTCGGGCTCGTCCTTGATGATGCGGTAGCCCACAATTTTGTGCCCCAGCGCCTCAATTTCGGGCCTCAGGTAGTGGTAGTTGGTATCGGTCTCGAGGGTGCGGGTGTCGGAAACGGTTACGATGGCGATGTTGACCGGGCCCCTGGCTTTGGCAATCTCCTTGTGTTTGTCGGTACTCTCGGACATGCCTGCAATTCTACGCCTCTACGCCGATGGAGCGCGGTAAAAAGTGGGGGCAGATGGAGCCCGCGTCGTTTGGTGTATATGAAAGGGGCGGTTCCAGCTACAAAAAAAAGTGCTTTTCCCTGGCGGCTGATGTGTTTCACACTGCCAGTTTCTCAAGTTTTCTAGGAACGCTTGCTGCTCCATGTGCAGCTCCCGCAGGGGGCCGCTGCATTGACGGCCAGGGCTGGCCCATCACTCCTATCTGCTGGAACCTCCCTGTAAGTGCGGTGAAGGGGTGGCTGGGAGCCTCTTCCACTGACCAACATCACCCCCGGCAGACCAAAAGGATGTGTGGTTGCTCCCAGCCCGAACTGATCTATACGAAGCGGCGCGTATGCGCCTGGCCGCAAGGGCGCGCTGTCACCTTCAGACCGCAGGCCGGAGAGCGCCGGTTCCGGCCGCTCTGGCCAGCTCCTCGGCGAAGGCGGCCACTTCCTCGGTCACCCTGGCGTTACCTGGACCCCTTAGCTCCGCCACCTTCCAGGCCCCGCTGACCCATTCCAGGCGCAGGGTGGCCACCCGCTGGTCCGCCCCGTCGCGGAGGCTGAAGAAGCGCTCCTCATCCAGCAGAACCGACGCCCAGTTCTCCTCCCCGAGGCAGTGCCGCATGGCCTTGCCCTCCTCCTCCAGGGCCTGGGGGGAGAGGAGTTCCTCCGCTACCAGCTGGCCGCAGGAAAAGGGGCTGGGGAAGAGCGGCCTGGGCCTGTCAAAGACCCGCCGGGCCAGGGCCTCCAGGCCGAGGTTCTTCCCGAGAGAGGAGAAGCGCCCGGGCTCCCGGCCCGATTTCATGGCCTCGAGGGCGGCCAGGAACCCTTGTGCTGTCGCATTGTTGCAGTGGAAAACGCCCTGCATAACCTCGGTTCTTACTCCTGCCATCCAGGCTTTGGTGCTCGAGCGGGCCAGGCAGTAGGTTGACCGGAGCGTCCTGGGGCCTGGGGTCAGCCCTCCCAGGGGTTGAGCAGCCGGATAGGCAGGCCCCGGAAGTGGGCGGTGTTGCGGGTAACCAGGATGAGCCCGTGGTGCAAGGCGGTAGCGGCCAGCAAGGCGTCCAGGGGAGAGAGGGGGCGGCCCTCGTTCAGGGCCTCGCCAGTAAGGGCACCCCAGGTCTCCAGAACCTCGAGGTCCAGCGGCAGAATCTGCCCAGCGAAGCGGCGCTCGAGGTCTTCGATCCAGCGCTCCAGCACCGGCCTGCGTGGTTCGGGGGCGCGAACGGCCCCCTGCACCAACTCCCCCAGGGTGAGCGCCGAAAGGTAGGCTTCCTGCAGCGGGAGCCCTTTCAGCCAGGCCACGACCCTGGGGTGGGGCTGGCGCCGGGCGGCCTCAGAGACCACGTTGGTGTCCAGCAGGTAGCTCAAAGGCCAACCTCTCGGTAATCTGCCTGGGAGCGGTCGAAGAGGGCGTCAGCTTCCTCGTCGGAGAGGGGTTCCGCAGGGCGTAGCGCCTCGAAAAGGGATAGGTTCTGGCCGAGCAGCCGGGTGTAGGTCTCCCAGTCCAGCACCACCACCGCAGGACGACCACGTCGGGTTACGGTCTGGGCTTCACCCTTCATGGCCAACTCCACCACCTCGGAGAAACGGGCCTTGGCTTCCTGAAGCTGCCAGATGCGTTTCACTCAAACAGTCTAGTCTGACTGGATGATTGGGTCAAGCTCAGGTGCCGCTCCCAGAACTCCCGCTCTCTATATTGCACAAAACTCACCAACTGCCGAAAAGCCCAGCTCCCCGTCATATGGTTGAACAGGGCGCGAGCCTTCTGTCCTGCAACAGATCGCCCCCGGCTTGCGGCCATGGCAGGTGTCCAATCTGGCCGCGATAGAGCGTTTTGCCGCCAAACCCTTCGAACTACTGACGCGGTTGGGGGTGGTGTGATTTCACGCACCGGCCCTGCCGAGGAAGCCAGTTTTCCCTCCCTATAACAGTACAGCTTGCTATACTCTGCACTTGACCGCTCGATGCCCAGGGCGGCAAAAGCTGCTAAGCGACTACTTATGATCGACCAAGTACACACCCTCACGCTTAATTGGGAGGGGCCTTTTGCCTGGCCGGGATTCGAGAGTGTGGCTGGGCTGCCTTCACTTCCCCAAAAACCCGGGGTCTACCTTCAGACCTTCGAATACCAGAACGGCTACCTGATCTACCTCGCCGGGATCACCCGTCGCCCAGTCTCGGCCCGCTTCAAGGATCACACCCGCAAATACCTCAACGGTGAGTACAACGTGCTGGACATCGACGCGGCCCGGCGAGGGGTGCGCAAGGAGGTTTGGCACGGCTGGGGGTACGCGCGGGCGCACCGGGAGGAGTTCGAGGCGCGCAAACCGGAGATCCTCGAGGCTGTACGCCGACAGCTGGCGGGCTTTTGCATCTTTGTCGCGGACGTGGGGACTGGCCCTCGAGTCCTCGAGCGCATCGAGGCTGCGGTCATGAACCATCTGTACCGGCAGCCGCCCCCTTTCTGCGATATTCCCGACAAAGGCATGTACCTGGCTCCCCGCCGGCCTTCGGAGGACCCCATCCGGGCCGAGAACGTCTGCAAAGCCTTTCTCCACGGGCTCCCTGATTGCATGGAGGTATAACTAAGTATCGCTATTTGGTGACATTTGTTGACCAATAATGGTCAGGTTTATTAGTATGGAGTTTCAAGGGGAAATGTCACTATGCCTAAGGCAGCCCACTGGAACAAAAAGCTGGTCAACATCGCTGAAGCCAAGGCCCAGCTCTCCCGCTTGATCGAGCGGGTCGAGCGGGGGGAGGTCGTCCTCATTGGGCGGTATGGGCGGGTGGTGGCCAGGCTGGTGCCTCCTGAGCAGCCCGTCAAACCCAAGAGGGTACCGGGGGTCTGGAAGGGGAAGGTCTGGATGGCCCCGGACTTCGACCAGCCCAATGCCGAGATCGCGCAGATGATGGAGGAAAGCCCCCTTGAACCTGCTGCTCGATAGCCACGTCCTCTTGTGGTGGCTTTCCGACGATAAAAGGCTGAGCCGCAAAGCCCGTGGGCTCATTGAGCACACCGACGAAGTATTCGTGAGTGCGGCCACCACCTGGGAGCTGGCGGTGAAGGCTTCGCTGGGGAAGCTACGGATGCCGGAGGGTTTTCTGGAGGTGGTGGAGGCGCAGGGTTTCCTTCATCTCCCCATCAGCCCCGAGCATGCCATGGCCGTACAAAGCCTTCCGTGGCATCACCGCGACCCCTTCGACCGCATCCTGCTGGCCCAGGCCATGGTCGAGGGATTGAAGTTGGTGAGTGCGGATGCTGCGCTAGCTCCGTACGGAAGACTCGTGATCAGGGTTTGAAGAGACAGTGCCAACTTTGCTGACGACACCTCAGACTGCAAGTTCGAGGCTTCACCGCCCCCTCCCCCAGCCTTCGGCTGGGCCGAGCGGTTCTCACGGGACGGTTCACGCCGCCGGTGGCGGCGGCGTACCTACCCCCGAAGACCCCGTCCCCCCATCTGGGAGGCAACTGTGCTGGGCAGCAGCTCAATATTTCTGAAGAGCGCTCTAAGGGCGCTTGCCAGAGCTGTCCGGGACGGGCCAAAACTAGTCCTGCGGCGCAATCACAAAGGCCGAGGCAATCTCGTCCTTGTCGCTCAGGTTCATTACCCTGACCCCGCTGGTGGCCCGCCCGTACTGGGAGATGCTGGCCACGCTGGTGCGAATGGCATTACCCCGGCGCGAGAGTACCAGCAGATCTTCGTTGCCCTGTACGCGCATGAGGGCGGCTAGCTGGCCCACCTTTTCGTTGGTATTGAAGGTGATAACCCCCACCCCACCGCGGCCTTGCAGGGGGTACTCGGAAATGGGGGTGCGCTTGCCGTAGCCATGGGTTCCCACAGCCAGCACCTCGCCCTCCTCGCCTTTGGGCAGAATGACCAGCGAAACCACCTGGTCGTCGCGGCCTTCCTTGAAGCGAATGCCGGTTACGCCCTGGCTGGCCCGCCCGGTGGCCCGCACATCCGAGAGCTCAAAGCGGATGGCCTGACCGCTTTGGGTTGCCAGCATAACCTGGTCGCCTTCCTGGGCAATGGCTACCCCGACCAATGCGTCGTTTTCTACCAGGTTGATGGCAATCAAGCCCGCGCTGCTGAGGTTCTGGTACTCCTTAATCTCGGTTTTTTTGATCAAGCCGTTTTTGGTAGCGAACACAAAGTAGCCTTCCTGGGTCAGGTCGCGCACGTTCAGCAGGGCTGCTACCTCTTCACCCTCTTGTAGGGGCAGCAGGCTGACGATGTGGGTACCTCGAGCCTGCCGGCTGGCTTCGGGCAGCTCGTGGACTTTTTCGCCATAGACCCGGCCCCGGTTGGTGAAGATGAGCAGGGTATCGTGCATCGAGGCCACAAAGACCGAGATGGCCTCGTCCTCGGCCTTGGTTTTGCCAGCCTGGGCCCCCGTTCCTCCCCGGCCCTGGGCGCGGTAGGCCTCGAGCGGGGTGCGCTTGACAAAACCCTGGCTGGTGAGGGTGATGACCATGGGCTCATCCTCGATGAGGTCCTCGAGGCTGAAGCCTTCTTCGAACTCGGTAATCTGGGTGCGGCGCTGATCGCCATACTTGTTTTTTATATCCAGCAACTCGCCCCTAACCACCTGCCACAGCCGCTTTTCGTCGCCCAGAATGGCCTCGAGGCGCGCGATTTCTTCCATCAGGTCGCGGTATTCGGCTTGCAGCTTGTCCCGCTCCAGGCCCACCAGCCGTTGCAGACGCATATCCAGGATGGCCTGGGCCTGAATCTCGCTCAGGTTAAAGCGGCTAACAAGCCCCGAGCGGGCTTCGGCGGCATCCTGCGAGCCGCGAATTAGGGCGATGACCTCGTCAATGTGGTCGAGGGCAATCAAAAGCCCTTCCAGCACATGGGCGCGTTCTTTGGCTTTACGTAACTCGTACTCGGTACGCTTGCGTACTACCACCCCACGGTGCTCGAGGTAGTGGCGCATTATCTCCAGCAGGTTGAGCACCTTGGGCTCGCCGTGCACAATCGCCAGTAGGTTCACGGTAAAGCTGGTCTGTAAGCGGGTGTGCTTGTAGAGCTTGTTGAGCACCACCTGGGGGTTGGCCCCGCGCTTGAGTTCGACGGCAATGCGCATGCCCTGGCGATCCGACTCGTCGCGCAAAGCCGAGATTTCCTCGATGACTTTGTTGCGAACCAGAGAGGCGATCTGAGCAATAAGGTCGGCCTTGTTGACTTGATAGGGAATTTCGGTAAAGACCAGCATGGCCCGCCCGTTTTTATCTTCGTTACGGTAGCGTGCGCGGATCTTAAGGCTGCCACGCCCGGTGGCGTAGGCCTCTTTGATGCCCCGGCGCGAAAGCTTGGCTCCGGTGGGAAAATCGGGGCCGGGCAGAACCTTCATGACCTCCTCGAGAGAGACCTCGGGGTTATCAATCATCTGCACCAGCGCATCCACCACCTCGCTCAGGTTGTGGGGGGGGAGGCTGGTGGCCATACCGACGGCAATACCGGCGGAGCCGTTGACCAGGAGGTTGGGCAGGGCCGCCGGAAGCACCTCGGGCTGCTCCTGGGTGCCGTCGTAGTTGGGCGCGAAAGGCACGGTTTCTTTGTCGAGGTCTTGCAGGAGCTCGAGGCCAATATGGGAGAGCCGGGCCTCGGTGTAACGCTGGGCGGCCGGCGGATCGCCGTCCACCGAGCCGAAGTTGCCCTGCCCGTCAATCAGCGGGTAGCGCAGGTTCCAGGGCTGGGCCAGGCGTACCAGGGTGTCGTAGATGGCCGCATCGCCGTGGGGGTGGAACTTACCCATCACCTCACCCACAATCTTGGCGCACTTCACGTGCTTGCGGCTCGGCAACACCCCGTCCTGGTAGGCGCCATACAGGATGCGCCGCTGCACCGGCTTGAGGCCGTCGCGCACATCGGGCAGGGCCCGGTCGACAATGACCGACATGGCATAGTTGATGAAGCTTTGTTTGACTTCGTCGGTGATTTCAATGGGAAGAACCTGGGACATTCAATAACTCCTATTTTGCTTTCAGCACAAAAAAAGCGCACGTGAACGTGCTTTGTATCCAACACTCTATTATACTCCAACTCGGGCAATTATGGCAAAAACAGAAAATGTGCAGGGCCCGTCAAACAGTTGACGGAGTTGAGAAATTGTTTTGCTTGGTTGGGCTGGGCTAAAGCGTTGTTTTGGAAGGTGGTTTAGCTCTGGCCACAGCGGAACGCTGCGGATGATGGGGGTGGTGGGATTGTAGCCACCCCTGTTTTGGAGCCAGGCACACGATCTGCCAGCCGCGTGGAAGCGCGATAGGGGCTACTTTATACTCAAGCAGACATAGCGGTTCGCGCGAATGCCGGATGGGGCTTCACATTTGCCAACCTGAGGCTGGTGTTTGCGAGAAACGCAAGCAATGCGGAGGAATCCATGCCCTACATCCTTGCCCTCGACCAGGGAACCACCAGCAGCCGGGCCATCGTCTTCGACCTGGAAGGACAGCCCAAAGCCATGGCCCAGCAGGAGTTCATGCAGCACTTTCCCCAGCCGGGCTGGGTCGAGCACGACCCCCTGGAAATCTGGCAAACCCAGCTTCAGGTAGCCCGCGAGGCCATCCGGCGCGCCGGCATCCAGCCCGGCGAGATTGTGGCTCTCGGCATCACCAACCAGCGCGAGACCACCGTGCTGTGGGAACGGGCTACCGGCAAGCCGGTCTACCGGGCCATCGTCTGGCAGGATCGCCGCACTGCGGCTATCTGCGATGAGCTACGCAAAGGGGGCTATGAAGGCGTATTCCAGCAGAAAACCGGGCTCTTGCTGGACGCCTATTTTTCCGGCACCAAGGTGAAGTGGCTTCTGGAAAACGTGCCGGGGCTGCGGGAGCGGGCCGGGAAGGGCGAGCTCTGCTTTGGCACCATCGATAGCTGGCTGATTTACAACTTGACCGGGGGCCGGGTACACGCCACCGACGTCTCCAATGCCTCGCGCACCCTGCTCTTCAACCTGCACACCTTGCGCTGGGACGAGCACCTGCTGGGCATTTTGGGTATTCCCAAGGCGCTACTGCCGGAGGTGCGTCCATCGGCGGGGCTATTTGGCGAGACCGCTCGAGAGTTGCTGGGGGCGTCCATCCCCATTGCGGGGGTGGCGGGCGACCAGCAGGCGGCTTTGTTTGGGCAGACCTGCTTTACCCCCGGCATGGCCAAGAACACCTACGGCACCGGCTGCTTCATGCTGATGCACACCGGGCGGGCGCAGGTGGCTTCGCAGAACGGCCTGTTGACCACGGTGGCCTGGCAGCTCGAGGGGGAGCCGCCCGAGTACGCCCTGGAAGGCTCGGTGTTTGTGGCGGGGGCGGTGGTGCAGTGGCTGCGCGACGGCCTGGGCATCCTTCAAAACTCCAGCGACGTGGAAGGCCTGGCCCGCCAGGTGAGCAGCACCGATGGGGTGTACCTGGTGCCGGCTTTTGTGGGCCTGGGCGCGCCCTACTGGGACCCCTACGCCCGCGGCACCATCGTGGGTCTGACCCGTGGCACCAGCAAAGCCCATCTGGCCCGGGCGGCTTTGGAGGCCATCGCCTACCAGAGCAAAGATGTGCTCGAGGCCATGGAGGCCGACTCCAGGCTGCAACTTTCCGAACTTCGGGTAGACGGGGGGGCCACCGCCAACGACCTCTTGATGCAGTTTCAGTCCGACATCCTGGGCACCCCGGTGGTGCGGCCCCAGGTAACCGAGACCACTGCCCTGGGGGCCGCCTACCTGGCTGGGGTGGGGGTGGGGATGCTCACCCGCGAGCAGATTGCCGAACGCTGGGCGGTGCAAGCGCGCTTTACGCCGTCTATGCCCCCGGAGGAGCGCACCCGGCTGTATGGCGGCTGGAAGAAAGCCGTAGAGCGGGCTCGAGGCTGGGTAGAAGGGTAGCTTTCATACCCGCGTCACACCGGGGTGCTAGGATTGAGGCTGGAGGGTCAATTATGGATTTCAAAGAACTGGCCAACAAAGCCCGCGAGGCTGCCGAAAATGCACTCAAGCAGGCCGAAGCTAAATTCAACGAGGTGAAAGCCAACCTCGACAAGGACGGCGATGGAGTGCCGGATCAGCTCGAGGGGGTCTTGAACCAGGCCAAGCAAGCCACCGAACAGGCCAAAGCCAAGTTCGAGGAGCTGAAGTCTAACCTGGACAAGGATGGCGACGGCCTTCCCGACCAGATCAAGCACCTGAGCGAGCAGGCCCGGCAGGCCGCCGAGCAGGCCAGGGCCAAGGCCGAAGAGCTGGCCAAGGCCGCCCAGGAGCGCCTGGGCAAAAAGAGCTAGGGGAGTGCTGAACATCAGGGGCTGCACGGCCCCTGGTGTTTTTTTACAAAGAAGGCCAGACCAGCACCTCTTGGCCCACCCGCAGGTTGTGAAAAAACAGGGCGTCGGAAGAGAGCAGCAACTGCGGGCCGGCGTTGCTTTTGGCCTCGACAGGCAGTTGCAGAATGCGATTTTCTGCGCGCACCTCAACTTGTGCAAAAGAACCAAAGTGGCTGCGCCAGGCCCGCAGAAGCTGGGAATCTATACGGGCCACGGCAGAACCCTCGAGCCTGGCCACTACCAGGCGTACCGTATGGGGGGTGCGGGTGGTAATCTGCACCAGGCCCAGCCGGGCTAAACGGCTTACGTTAAGGTTCACCGCGTCGTTGGAAAGCCCGCTTGCCAATGCAAGGTCGAAGAGGCTGATGGGCTTGCTCATGTGCTGTAGTAGCTCAAACTCATCGGGCGAGAGGGTGAGGTGGGTGGTGCGGTTGGCATCGGTAAGTTGCACCTGATCGAAGGGGCTCAGGTCGAGGCGCATATCCATAAAGCGGATGGCCTCGAGCAGGTAGTTGTCGAGAGAACCTTGCAGGCTCGATTGCCTGGCCCGTTCTCCCACCAAAAAGCGAAACTTGCCCTCCTTGAGGGACAGAATCTGGAACAGGCCGTCACGGCCTATCTGGTTTTTGTACTGTGCGTGAACCGGCTGGCCTTGCTCGAGGTAGACCTCACCCCCCGGAACCTTGAACGCCCCGGTTTGTCGGGCCTGTGAGAGCAGTTGCAAAAGCTCGATGGGGCCCAAAAGCTCGAACGTGCCGTCCATATCAGTCGCCTCGTATACCTTACAATAAAGCCAATTTTTGCTTGTGCCAGCCAGCTTTTGACCAAACAGGGGTTGGCCGGAGGGAAAATGCTTTCCAGCTACCGTTTAGCAGTGGCTCACCCACCATAAAAAAGCCGTTCAGGTGTGGTCTGGCATGAGCCATTAGAACCCGTCCTGAACGACACTTATTCTGGTCGAGGCGAGAGGATTTGAACCTCCGACCACACCCACCCCAAGGGTGTGCGCTACCAGGCTGCGCTACGCCTCGAAACTTTTTACCTGGGCCAAAGCCTCAGGCACACACAAGTCTAGCGACCTGAGGTCAAAACGTCAACACATTGGCTTGACCTCTGGCAAAGCCACCGCTATACTCATAACTCGCTGTGGGGGCGGTTAGCTCAGCTGGTTAGAGCACACGCCTGATAAGCGTGAGGTCCCGGGTTCGAGTCCCGGATCGCCCACCAAGTCCAGGACGAGAAAAACCGGAGTCGCTAAGGCTCCGGTTTTCGCTTTATATAGGCTATAAGCCCGCTGCTTGGGTTCTTTAGGCCGAACTCGAGCGAGCCCAGTGCTAGTAATACCTGGACGGGTCCACGTAGCGAAAGTTGCCGTTGTTGTCAATAACGATTACCCGGAACCACATCTGATCGCTGGGGATGAGCACGCCCCCGCCGGTAAAGCCAATCACCTGACCCTGGCTAACCCGCTGGCCCACCGATACCCGGGGCTCAAGCACATTCACATACTGGGTGGCAATCTGGTCGGAGTGGCGGATGGTTAGGGTGTAGCCCAGGTTGGCAATAAACAGGCTGTCAATGACCACCCCGTCGGCGGCGGCCACAATGGGGCTGGAGGCCTCGGCCCCCTGGAGGGTTTGCCAGTCGTTGCCTTGAAAGCCATAGGGCTCGGCGACGCGGCCACCACGTACTGGGAATTGC
This sequence comes from Meiothermus cerbereus DSM 11376, assembly GCF_000620065.1. Taxonomy (NCBI): domain Bacteria; kingdom Thermotogati; phylum Deinococcota; class Deinococci; order Thermales; family Thermaceae; genus Meiothermus; species Meiothermus cerbereus. Next base: position 38,865 of record NZ_JHVI01000011.1, read on the forward strand.
AAAGCCCCCACCACCTCGCGCGGAACCGCAGGGGTCTCGCGCTCGCGGCGGGCCGCTTCTTCGCGCTGGCGTTGGGTGAGCAACGCCCGTTCTCGCTGGGCTTGTAGCTCGCGTCTTCGACGCTCTTCCTCGGCCCGACGGCGCTCCTCGGCGATGCGCCGCAGCTCGGCGGCAATGCGGCTTTGCAGTACCTGCAGCTCGGCCCGGAGCTGGGCCTGGGCTTGCAGGGTTTCGCGCAGAAGCACCTGTCGGCCAGCCTGCTGCTGCCGCAGGTTGGCGACGGTTAGCAGCACGGCTTGGCGGTTTTGGGCCAGGGCGGCGATGCGCTGCTGCCGTTCGGCCCGACGCTCGCTAAGGGTATTCACCAGTAGCTCCAGCCGTACCTGCTCTTCGCCGAGCTGGCGCACGGTGTTTTTGATGCGTTCCATAAGGTCGGTCTGGTGCTGCCCCAGCACCCCTACCCAGCGGCTGCGCACCGACAAGTCGGTGAAGGACTCGGCCCGCAAAAGAGGTAAATAGCGCCCGGCCCGCTCGCGGTGCAGGCTTTGTAGCAGCGCCGAAAGCCGCTCGCGCAGGCCCTCGAGCTCCTTTTGCAGGCTGGCTATGCGGGCCTCGGCCTGTTTTTTCTGGCCCTCAAGCAGCTCTATTTGCCGGGTTAGCTCGGCCCGTTCGCGCTCGAGGCGGGTGATTTCGGCCTCGAGGCGGCGCAGTTCTTGGAGCTTTTGCCTGGTAGCGGCGTCGAGGTTGGCCAGGTCGCGGTTGAGCTGCTCAATGCGCTGTTGCTGGAGCTGAAGGAGCCGACGGTTTTGTTCGGCTTGCTGCTGTAGCTGGTTGAGGTTGGCCTGGCCCAGGGCCCCGGACTGAAAGGCCAAGGCCAACAGCAAGCCCGTAAGCCAGAAAGCCTGGGCGATATTGCTGTAAATACCCCAGGCCCCTTGCGGGCTATTTTTTTTAGCCCCCACCGCTGGGCTCTGCTTCATAGGTCGGTCTCCCGCAGGTTGGCCCGGCTGGCCAGGTAGGCCCCGGTGGCCCCCAGCAGAACCGCCAGCACCAGCATGGCCCCGGCGGCTCGAGCCAGGTCGCCATCGGCCAGCACGGGTACGAAGGGCAGCAGGTTTTGCAGGGCCTGGGCCAAAAAGCGATAGGAAACCACCCCCAGTCCCAGCGCTACCAGGCCCGCAGCCAGGGTGAGCAGGGTTCCCTCGGCCACAAAGGGCCCCTGGATGAAGCGCCGGGTGGCCCCTACAAGCTGCATCACCCGTAGTTCCTCGCGCCGGTTTTCGATGGAAAGCCGGATCGTGCCCATTACGCTAAAAAGTGTGTCCAGAAGAAGCAACAAGACCAGTATGTTTACGGCTACCCGCAAACCCCCCAGCACCCGCACCAGCTGCTCGGTAAGGGCGCCACCATACTCCACGCTGTCTACGCCCTCCAGCCGGGCTACCCGTCGCCCCACTTCGCGCACCGCCTGGGGGTCGTTCAGCCTGAGCCGGATGGTGTCGGGAAGGGGGTTCTGGATAAACTCGCGGGCCTGGGCCAGATAGGGATAATCCAGCTGGAGCGTGGCCAGGGCCTCTTCTTTGGTTTGTAGCCGGGCCTCGCTGACCTCAGGCCAGGTTTTAATCTGGTTGAGGATATCGCTGGCCTGGGCGCCGGGCTTGAGAAAAGCAGCCACCTCCAGTTCGCGCTCGAGGGTGGCCACCACCCGATCCAGGTTCCACAGCAGCAACCCCAGCAAAAACAGGAGCGAAAACGATACCAGGGCGGTAAAAAAGGTAGCCAGGGTACTGGTTAGGTGTTGACGCAACGAACGCAAAGCCTGAGAAAAAGCGTACACGACATTAGTGTATCTGCTGCCACCCGCCGATGGGTGAATCCCGGCTTAGTGCTGTATTTTTTAGGGAGGCCACCGGTTTGAACAAAGACAAAGCCACTTGCTGTGTAGAATATGCTTGTTGTGCGACCTTGAGCCATTTTTCTTACAGGAGGCCGGAATGTGCTGAGCGGAAACCTGGCAGAGTTCCCCCTTTTAAGGCTCTTGGAGACCCTGATGGGGGCGGCCAGGGGTGGGGCTTTACTCATCGAGCACCCCAGTTTTGCGGGCGCTATTTATCTGGAGGGGGGTCATCCGGTGCATGCCCAGGCTGGTTCACTGCGGGGTTTGGAGGCCCTCGAGCTTCTGGCCGGCCTGCGCTCTGCGCCGTTTCGCTTCGACTCCGAACAGCAGACCCAAGAGCGCAGCATCGAGCCTGGCCTGAGAACCCACCGGCTCATCCTGCACCAGTTCGAAGCCTGGAAGGAGATAGATCTGCCCGACAACTGGGAGCTGCTGCTACAGGCCCGTCCTGCCCAGGGCCATACCCAGCTCAGCCCCCTCGAGGTTAGCGTGCTAACCCAGGCCCAGGGGAAAAGCCTGGCCCAGGCATTGACACATGGACGGCTCTCACCCCTCGAGACGGCCCAGGTGCTCAACAAACTTTTGCGTTTGGGCTTGCTCGAGGCCCGGATGCACCTGCAAGTACAACCGGAACCCCTGGTGGCGCTCACCCTGTACGGCGCAGGGCAGGGGGTGGCCGCCATCGACGAGGAGCTGTTTTTGCGCTGGCAAAGGTTGTTGGGGGGAGGGTTTGTGGTGCGTGTGCGTAGTAAAACCCAGGAAACCACCCTGCGCCCCGAGCCCCGCCTAAATATGCAGGGCCGGGTGGGGCTTTTCGAACGCGACTTGCGTCAACTGCGCCTCAGCCGGGGTGTAGCGGTAGAAGTCTGGCCAGAGGCCAGGTAAAACAAAGGCGGCCTTATGGATCTACTTGCGCTTAACGACTATATCAACCGAGCGGTCTATGGCGAATGGATGATGCTGGTTTTCATCCTGGTGGGCCTGTACCTGTCGCTTCGCACCGGCTTTGTGCAGTTTGGTCGGCTGGGCACGGCGCTGCGCGAAACGCTGGGGGCCATACGCGAACGCTTCCTGAGTTTTGGGGGCCAGATTACGCCTTTTCAGGCCGCCATGGTCGCCGTGTCTGCTACCATCGGAACCGGCCATATCATCGGCATGGTGGGCGCGGTAGTGCTGGGCGGTCCAGGTGCGGTGCTGTGGATGTGGATTGCGTATCTGGTGGGCATGGCTACCAAGTTTGCCGAGGCTGTTCTGGCGGTACACTTTCGGCGCCAGTACACCGATGGCTCGGTTCTGGGCGGCCCCATGGTTTATATCCGCTATGGCCTGGGCCCACGGATGGCCTGGTTGGCGGCTTTATTCGCCCTCTTTACCGCCATTGCGGCGTTTGGGATTGGCAACCTTTCACAAGCGGGCGCGGTGGGGGCAGCCCTGGCCCAGGAATTTGACGTGCCGCCTGCCATTACTGGTTTGCTGGTGGCACTTCTGGTCGGGGTTTTGCTGGCCGGAGGCATTCGCTCGGTGGCGCGCTTCGCGCAGATGGTGGTGCCGCTCAAGCTGGTACTGTTTCTGGTGGCGATTCTGCCGCTGCTCTTGATGCACCTTCAGAACCTTCCCGCTGCGCTGGCGCTGATTGTTTCTTCGGCTTTGAGCTTTCAGGCGGCTGCGGGGGGGGTGGCCGGGGCTGCGGTATCGCTGGGCCTGGCCGAAATCCTTAAAGCCGGCGTGGGGCGGGGTATTTTTGCCAACGAAGCCGGGCTAGGCTCAGCGGCCATTGCCCATGCCCAGGCCCAGGTAGACCACCCGGTGCGGCAGGGCTTCTGGGGCCTGACCGAGATGCTTTTGAGCCTGACGGTTACTACCCTGATGGCCCTGACCTTCATCGCCAGTGGGCTCTGGCAGTCATATTTAGGGGGCGACCGGGTAGAGGCGGCCCGTGCTTTGTTCGCCGAGCATCCGCTGGGGGTAGCCCTGCTGGGGCTGCTGCTGGCTGTTTTTGCTTTGGGCACTATGGTTTCGTGGGGTTTTTATGGCGAAGAGGGCGCAGCCTATCTGTTTGGCGAGGGCATCCGCTGGCCTTACCGCCTGACCTTTGCGACCTTTGCTTTTGTGGGGCCACTGGGTGGCCTGGCCGCCCTGACCAGCGTGGCCGATACCTTGAATGGCCTGATGGCCATTCCCAACCTGATTGCTCTGCTGGCCCTGGGGGGGCTGGTGGGCCGGCTGGTGCGGGAGTTTTTCGGCGGGATGCCCTGGCAGCCCCCACAGGAAGAAGATTGATACCAGGGGGATGTTTTCTGGGCAGACCATCCTGCGGCTCGGGCTGCATTTAAGGAGCCAGCTTGCTTGTACACTCGGCACATGAGCGTACCTAAGCGACTGGTGGTGGGGCTTTCGGGGGCTTCGGGGATACCTTATGCCCTGGACTTGCTGCAAACCTTGCGGCGAATCCCGGGGCTGGAAACCCACCTGGTGATGACCCAGGGGGCCAAAAGGGTTCTGGTAGAGGAAGCAGAGCTAAGCCTGGAGGCGGTGGAGGCCCTGGCCCACGTGGTGCACCGCAGCAGTGACCTGGGCGCGCCGGTTGCTTCAGGAAGTTTTCGCACCGTCGGCATGGTGGTGGTGCCGTGCAGTGCGACCACGCTTTCCAAGGTGGCCTACGGTCTGGCCGACAACCTGCTGACCCGGGCCGCCTACGTCACCCTGAAGGAGCGACGCCCGCTGGTGCTGGTGCCGCGCGAGACCCCTTTGCCCCTGCCGAGCCTCGAGGCCATGGTCAGGGCGGCCCAGGCGGGGGCCACCATCCTGCCGGCTGCCCCCGGCTTTTACCACAAACCCAAGGCCATAGACGACCTGCTGGCCTTTATGACCCAGCGCATTCTGGATTTGTTTGGCCTCGAGTACCCCCGGGCGCCCCGCTGGGGTGAGGTGCGGGAGCTCGAGCTCGACTAGCGCAGGAAAAACAACCCGTACACCACCCCAATCAGGATGCGGTAGATGGCAAAGGGCACGAAGCTGTTGCGGCTCACAAAACCCAAAAGCCAGCGCACCGTTAGCAAAGCCGACACAAAGGCCGCCAGGAAACCCACCGCCAGCAGGCCCCAGCTATCGGTGCGGAACTCGCCCATGTTGCGTACCAGCGAAAATCCGGTGGCCGAAAGCATGGTGGGTACGGCCAGGATGAAGGAAAACTCGGCTGCGGCTCGGCGCGAAAGCCCCAGGGTCATGCCCCCCACGATGGTGGCCCCGCTGCGCGAGACCCCCGGCATCATGGCGATGGCCTGAAACAGACCGATGAACACTGCGTGAAGCGCGGGCATCTGGTTGACGTCGTCGTAGCGTTTGTGGTGCTGCAGCCAGCGATCCACAAAAAGCAAGAGGATGCCCACCCCAACCAGATTAATCACCACGATCAGGTCGTTGCCCAAAAATACGTTTTCGATAACGTCTGCCAGCAAAAAGCCCAGGATGCCGGTGGGAATGAAGGCCACAATAATGCGCTTCCAGACCTCCATATCCTGCAAGAAACGCTTGAAGTACAGGGCCAGAACAGCCAGGATGGCTCCAAGCTGTATAACCACCACAAAGCTCTTGATGAAGGGGTCGTGCTCGATGTCGAGCTGAAGCAGGTGGGCTGCCAGGGTAAGGTGGCCGGTAGAGGAGATGGGCAAAAACTCGGTTAAGCCCTCCAGGACTCCTAGAATAAGCGCTTCGAAAACCGTCACGTCCCAGAGGATACCATGCCAGGTTTGAGCGGGCCGCGCAGACGCGGTAGGATTCCAGGCGTGAAGGTTTCGGTACTGTTGTCGGCAGCCGGTTCGGGGGAGCGGATTGGGCGGGGCCCTAAAGCGTTTTTGCAGGTGGGGGGAAAGACCCTGCTGGACTGGGCCCTCGAGGGTTTTTCCTGGGCTGACGAGCTGGTGGTAGCCCTTCCGCCGGGTTTCCAGAAGGAGGGTCTAAAAACCGTTCTGGGGGGCCAGACCCGCCAGCAAAGCGTGTACAACCTGCTACAGGCCGCTACCGGCGAGGTGGTGCTGGTGCATGATGTGGCCCGGCCCTTTGTGGTGCGGGCAGCGGTGGAGCGGCTGATGGAGGCGGTGCGGGCCGTGGGGGCGGCCACCCTGGCGGTGCCGGTGCCCGATACACTGGTGCGGGAAGAAGACCAGCAGTACGGCGAGGTGATCTCGCGCGAACACTACCGGCTGGTTCAAACCCCCCAGGCCTTCCGGCGGGCCATCTTGTGGCAGGCCCACCAGCAAGCCCGCGCCCAGGGGATTGAGTTTACCGACGATGCCCAGCTGGTTCAGTGGCTGGGCCATCCGGTGGCCCTGGTCGAGGGCGACCGGCGGATGTTCAAGGTGACCTATCCCGAAGACCTGGCACTGGCAGAAGGGTTGGCGCAGGTATGGAGCTCTTAGCCCCGGCCAAGGTCAATCTGGGCCTTTCGGTGTTGGGCCGCCGGCCCGACGGCTACCACGAGCTGCATACCCTGTTCGCGGCCTTGCGGGTGGGCGACCGGCTCTGGGTGGAGGCCATTCCTGAAGGGATCAAGCTGGAGGTGCGGGGTCAGGGCCTTCCCGCCAACACCGACAACCTGGTGTATAAGGCCGCGCTGGCCTACCTGAGCGCAGCAGGCTGGCCCGGCGGGGTAAAAGTCGTGCTGGAGAAAAACCTTCCCCTGGCGGCTGGGCTGGGTGGGGGCTCATCCGATGCAGCGGCGGTACTGCGGGCTCTGGCCAGGCTCTACCCGGCGCCCCTCGAGCTGCCCTCGCTGGCCCTGAAGCTCGGGGCCGACGTGCCGTTTTTCCTGGGGTCTGGTCTGGCCGAGGGGCGGGGTGTGGGCGAGCGGCTCACCCCTTTGCCGCCGCTGCAGGCTGCGCTGGTGCTGGTCAACCCGGGCATCGCGGTCTCGGCGGCTGAGGCCTATAAAGGCCTTACACCCGAGATGTGGCAGCCCGAGCTGGATGTCGCCGGGATACAAGCAGCCATACAGGCGGGGGAGGAACCTCCCTACTGGAATACCCTCGAGCGCCCGGTTTTCCGCATGCACCCTTATCTGGAGGCCCTCAAGCAAGAGCTCTACCGCCTGGGCCTCAAGGGCGTGCTGATGTCGGGCTCAGGCTCCACCCTGTTTGGTCTGGCCGGCGATGTGCATGAGGCCCAGCATTTTGCCGAGGTTCTGCGCAGCAAATACCCTTCTTTTTGGGTGGTAGCCAGCGAAACCGTAAGCTAAGTGCTGTACATTTCTCCCATCAGGCCGTATTATTCAGGCGTCATCGGGGGTGCCCGGAAGCGCCGGGCTGAGAAACACCCTTTGAACCTGATGCGGTTTGCACCGCCGTAGGGAGCATGACGCGATACCCTCCCGATGACATGGAGGGATTTTTTATGCACAAACCCCGAACAATCGGATGGCTGGCCTGGCTCGGTGTGCTGTTTGCCCTGTTGGCGATGGGGTTTTTCCCTGCGCTGGCCCAGCAAACCACCCTGACCGTCCTCACCCACAACAGCTTTAGCCTCGATAAGAACTTGATAGCCAGCTTTGAGCGCGAGAGCGGTATCAAGCTGCGCTTCCTGAAGGGGGGTGATGCCGGCGAGATGCTCAACAAGGCCATTTTGAGCAAGGGCGCGCCCATTGCCGATGTCATCTATGGCTTCGACAACACCCTGCTCTCGCGTGCACTCCAGGCCGACATCCTGCAGCCGTACCGCTCACCCGAACTGAGCAACCTGCGCCCTGAACTCCTGCTCGACCAGACCTTCCGGGCCACACCGGTGGATTTTGGCTATGTGGCCCTCAACTACGACCGGGACTACTTCAAGGACAGGCCCCTGCCCCAGCGCTTCGCTGACCTGGCCTCGCCGGAATTCGCCGGGCTGCTGGTGGTGCAGAACCCGGCTACCAGCTCGCCGGGGCTGGCCTTCCTGCTGGCCACCGTGGCGGCTTTCGGGGAGGAGGGCTATCTGGACTTCTGGGAAGGCCTGCGCAAGAACGGGGTGCGGGTGGTCAGTGGCTGGAGTGAGGCCTACTACACCCACTTCACCCGAGCTGGGGGTGACCGCCCCCTGGTGGTCTCCTACAGCACCAGCCCTGCCGCCGAACTTTACTACAGTGAGGCCAAGCCCAAGCCCAGCGAGCCCCCCACGGCCAACCTTTTCCTGCCGCGCAGCTCGTTTTTTCAGGTGGAGTATGTGGGCATTCTGAGGGGTACGCGCAACTTGCGGGCGGCCCAGCGTTTTGTGGACTGGCTGCTTTCCAGGCCCGTTCAAGAAAATATCCCTACCCAGATGTGGGTGTATCCAGCCCGGCGTGAGGCCCGGCTGCCCGAGGTGTTCCGCTTTGCTCAGGTGCCCCTCGAGCCTGCCCGCCTAACGCCGCAACAAATAACCAACAACCGCGAGCGCTGGATTCGCGAGTGGACACAGGTGGTAGTGCAGGGTCAGGCCGCAGAGGCGGTACGGGCCCGCCGCTAGGCTACCGGGCCGTGGGCGGGGCTGGCCCTGGCCTTCCGGTAAACTTATACCAGATTCGGTTAGTTCGTCACCGAACGGTGACGAACTAACCCGACCGAAGGGAGTGCTCTAGGATTCAAAAAGATAGCCTCTTAGCGCTTTTTGTTTGAAGATTATCTTTTTGAATCCGGTATTAGCAGGTATGGCCAGGGATCCTCGCAGGCCAAGCACAGGCGCGCACTGGCTGGCCCTGCCGGTAGTGGTGTTTATGGCCCTGGCTTTGCTGTATCCGCTGGGGCGTATCGTGGCCCTGGGCCTGAGCGAGGGTTTTGCCGCCGCCCTGACCGACCCCTACTACCGCGCCAGGCTGGTCTGGAGTCTGGCCTATGGCCTGGGCTCCTCGCTTTTGTGCATTCTGGTCGCCCTGCCCCTGGCCTATGCCTTCCGCTACCGCTTCCCTGGCAGGGACTTCTGGCTGGCCTTCTCGGTGGTTCCTTTCGTGTTGCCCACCCTGGTGGTGGCGATGGGTTTTTTGAGCCTGGTGGGCCCCCGGGGTCTGCTGGGCCTGAACCTCTACGGCACGCCCTGGATTTTATTCTGGGCCAGCCTGCTCTATAACCTGGGCCTGGTGCTGCGCCCGCTGGTGGCTTTGCTGCCCAAGCTGAGCGGCCCCATGCAGGCCGCCCGCACCCTGGGGGCCAGTTCGGCCAGGGCCTACCTGCGGGTGGGGATACCCCTCCTGGCCCCAGCCCTTTTGTCCGGCGGAAGCCTGGTGTTTTTGTTTAGCTTTACCAGTTTTGGCGTACCCCTGTTGCTGGGTGGGCCAGGGTGGGCCACCCTCGAGGTAGCCACCTACCATGCGCTGGCCCAGCGCCTGGCCTTCCCCGAAGCCAGCGCGCTGGTGCTCATGCAGCTGGTGGTTACTGGGGTGGTGCTGGGGTTTTACCTGCGGCTACAGGCCGGGTGGGCGGTGGGGCTCGAGGGCACAGAAACCCCCCGCCCCCTGGCCAGAGGTCGCGCCCTGGGCCTGGCCTTTGGCGTGGGTGGGTTTTTTGTGCTTCTGTACAGCCCCTTGCTGGGCCTGGTGTGGCGCGCACTGGAGCGCCCCGCGGCCTGGATTTCGGTGTGGCAAAGCCCCGACTTTACCCCAGGCCTCCTGGCGCTGCAAAACACCCTGGCCTTTGCCGGGCTGGCTTTGCTTTTAGTCTTCCCGCTAGGGACGCTGTACGCCTATGCGGTCTGGCGGGGAGCCCGCTGGCTGGATGGGCTGGGCCTGCTGCCCCTGATGGTTTCGCCGGTGGCGGTGGGGCTGGGGTACCTGCTGGTTTACCCCTGGCTCAGGGGCTCCATCTGGCTGCTGATTGCTGCTTACACCCTGCTAAGCTACCCCCTGCTAACCCGCACCCTGCTGCCAGCCCTGCGGGGGCTGCCCCGGGGGGTGCTCGAGGCCGCCCGGGTGCTGGGAGCCCCGCCCTGGCGACGCTTTATACGGGTGGAGTGGCCCCTGGTGCGACCCTCGACCACGGCTGGCCTGGCCCTGGCGCTGGCCGCCATTATGGGCGAGTTTGGGGCCACCCTAACCCTGCAACGCCCGGAGTGGGCTACCCTGTCGCTTGCGGTATACGAACGCCTGGGCCGGCCTGGGGCTACCCCTTTTTACGAGGCGGTGGTGCTGGCGGTGGTGCTTATGGCGCTCTGTACGGCGCTGCTGCTGGGGTTGCAGAAGAGCGCCTGGGCGCGCTAGGCCCGCACCTCCCGCCGCTGGAAGAGCACGTAGGCCAGTGCAAAAAGTAGCAAGGTGAGGGCGATCAGACCGGTAAGCTGAGGCCAGGCCAGCAGGAAGCTCTGCCCTAGGGGGAGGGGTGCCCCCAGCAAGGCCCCCTCGAGCTGGCTGATGAGCACCGGCCCCAGGCTGCGCACCCCCGGGTTCAGCAAGGCCTGGATGGCCTCGGCGTACAGGGTGTTGGGCGAGAGGCGCGAGAAAGCCAGCAAGGCCTCGGTCTGGCGCAGCTCGCTCTGGGGGTCGAAGGGGTCGAAGGGGGCCACGGCCTGGGCCAGAAGCTGGGCGATGATGCCCCAGAACAGGGCGAAAAAAAGCCAGACTGCAATGGCCGCTAGGGCCGAGGTGGCCGCACTGCGAAAGAGTACCGAGGCCACCAGGGCAATCCCCAGCCAGACTCCGGTATAGGCCAGGGTGGCCAGCAAGAAGAGCAAGGCCCGCGCCACCTCCTCGCTGCTGGGTGGTACGCCCAGGAAAATCAGGCCCAGGCCCACCACCAGCAAAAACAAGGCCAGCAGAATCAGGGCTAAGGTGGCCAGTCCCGCTAAAAACTTGCCCCACAGCAGGGCGTCGCGGTAGATGGGCTGGGCCAGGATGCGCGAAAGGGTGTTGCGGCTGTACTCGCCGTTGATGGCGTCGAAACCCAAGGCGATGGCCGCCAAGGGCAGGAAAAAGCTCAAAAAGGCCACGAACGAGGGTAAGGGATCCTGAGCGGCGGTAAACACCCGCAGCAACAGGAAGGGGTCTTCGCTGATGGTCTGGCGCAGGGTCTGGGCCCCGGCATAGATGGCACCCACGGCCGAGAGCAGGATCAGCACCTCCAGGATGCGCATCCGGGTGCTGCTCAGCTGGTCGGCCATCTCCTTGAAGAAGACCGCCCACAGCCCCGTCCAGGGGGAGCCCTCACGCTTGGGCCGGCTCGAGCTAGGCTGCATGGCGCACCTCCTGGAAGTAGCGCGCATACACTTCGTCCAGGCTGGGCCGCTCCAGCAAGAGGCTCTGGAGGGCGGCTCCGGCCTCGAGCACAGCCCGAGCCACCTGGGGCCGGATGTCCTGGCGGGCTTCCAGCCGGAGCCCCTGCGCGTCGGCTTGCACCCGACTTACTTCGGGCAGGGCCTGTAGCTGCTCTGCCAGGCCCTCCAGTGGGGTGGCCTCGAGCCGAATTCGGTAGGCACCCCCTAAAACCCGCTGGGCCAGCTCTTCTACCCGCCCTTCCAGCACCAGTTTTCCCTTATGGAAAAGCCCCACCCGGTCGCAGATGGCCTGCACCTGGTGCAGCAGGTGCGAGGAGAGCAGCACCGTAATCCCCTCGGCCTTCAGGCCCCGAATCATCTGCAAAAACTCCTGCGCCGCCTCGGGGTCCAGGCCCAGGGTGGGCTCGTCCAGGATGACCACCTTGGGCTCTTTTAACAGCACCTCGGCCAGCCCCAACCGCTGGCGCATGCCCCGGGAAAAGGCACTTACCGGGCGCTGGGCCACCTCGGCCAGGCCCATACGCTCCAGCACCTGCTCGATGCGGCGCTGGATCAGGGCTTTGGGCAATCCATTCAGGCGAGCGATGTAGGCCAGGTTCTCCCAGGCCGTCATTTCGCCATAAAAGCCCACCGAGTCGGGCAGGTAGCCCACCTGCCGTTTGAGCGAGAGCGGTTCGCGGGCCGGGTCGAGGCCCAGCACCCGCACGTTGCCTGCGCTGGGCTCGGTAAGGCCTAAGAGCATCAGGATGGTGGTGGTTTTGCCCGAGCCGTTGGGGCCCAGAAGGCCATATACTTCGCCCGCCTCGATGCGCAGCTCGAGGTTATCTACCGCCACCACCTTGCCGTAGCGTTTGGTCAGACCTTGGGTTTCGATGACCATAGGGCCTCCTAGCGCCGCCCAAAGCGCGAGACGGCAAAGCCCACTGCGCCAACTGCTACGGCGATCAAGGCCACCCCGATTAGCCCCCACAGGGTCGAGGTTTGCACCGTCACCCGGTAATCGGCGGAGGCCTGGGCGCTGCCGGCAGAGGCCCGCAGGGTGAGCATGTAGTCGCCCGCCACCGCCCTGGGTGAGGGTTTGATTTTTGCCGTGACCTCCGACTCGGCGCCTGGGGCCAGCTTCTCCAGCTTGTCGGGCTCAAACTTCACCTCCCAGCCCGAAGGCTCGCTGGCCGAAAGCTCGAGGTTTTCCGCGGGTGCGCTGCCAGTGTTTTTAACCACCAGCTTGATGGGGTTCTCCCGGCCCGCATAGGCCCGCCCGGAAAGCCGCCCCTCGGGGGTGGTCAGGCTGAGCTCGACCTGTCCGGTGATGTCCAGGTTGACCACCAGCTCGGCCTTGGTCTCTCCGGCCAGGGCCCGCAGCGTGACGGCATACACCTTGGCCTCCACCTGCCGCGGCGGGGTAACCTGCACCTCGAGGTCCTTGCTCTCGCCAGCCTTCAAGGGCAGGCTGTTGACCTCCTGGCCGCCAAAAGCTGTGCTGAAGCTCACCCGGAAGTTTTCGGGGGCATCGGCCTCGAGGTTGGCCAGCAGATCCTGATCGCTTTCGTTCTTGAGGGTTACGCGGTAGCGGAAGCCAGCGGTTGGGGTGCCCTTGAGCACCGGAAGCTCGGTCTCGAGGGACAGCCGCTTGGGCAAGACCTGGCCCAGCGTGAGTGTAAGGGGTAGCTCGGCCCGCACCCCGCTGCCTTCGGCCAGCAGCCTGAAGCGGTAGGTGCCGGGCCGCACGTTGGGCGGTGGCTCTAACCGCAGGGAAAGGCTCTGCTCCCCGTCGGGCAGCACATAAACCGCACTGACCACCCGGCCCCCACCCAGCAGGCTGGCCTTCCAGCCCTGGGCCAGCTCGGCCACCCGCACCTGTACGGTCTGGGGCGGCAGGTTGTAGCCCTTGAGGGTGATGGGTAGGTTAACGGTTTCGCCCAGCCGCACGCTCTGCGAAGGGTAGGGCGTGTACAGGGCCAGGCCTCGGAACCCCTGGGCCAGGCCCAGGCTCGTCAGCAACAGCAGCATGGCAAGTAGGCGTGGCACGCTTCACCTCCAGACGAAGTTTTTCATCTGTGAATCTAGGCAAGAAAGATGAAATATGCATTAGAGTCATAATGATACTTGACAAAGTAACGCTCAAGTTTTATATTGACATGCTGTAGGGAAGACAATCCAAAAACCCCTACGTAAGGAGGTTTCAGTATGCTGGACATTGTTCGGAACGTACCTGTTCAGACCATGCCTCTGCGGAGCTGGAATCTCTCGAGCGTAAATGATGTCTTTAGTGAGTTTGACCGGCTCTGGAACGAGGTAACGGCTTCTTTTGGCAGCCCATTGCCCACCAGTGCCTATCCCTACGACCTTTACGAAACCGGGGACAGCCTGGTGCTGGAGATGGCGGTGCCGGGCCTGCGTAAGGACGACCTCGAGGTTCGCCTGGAGGGCAATCAACTAACCATTCGCGGCACCTACCCGCAAGCCCAGGGCACCGAGGAACGTCGCTACTGGTCGCGGGGTCTGCCGCGTGGCAGCTTTGTGCAAAGCTTTACCTTGCCCGCCTCGGTAGAGGTAGACAGGATCCAGGCCATCATCACCGATGGTCTTCTGCGTCTGACCCTGCCCAAAGTTGAGCAGGCCCGGGTACGCAAGATTGCCATTACCTCTGCCTAGAGTGCACTATAGTCATTGAGCCCGTTGCTCAAATCTCCTGCGTCTTGCCTCCCGGATGGGAGGCGACGTCTTTTGAAGATTGCTGACCCCACATCCTCGAGCAGCTCCACACATGAGCAGTACGGCACCACCTGCCAACCGGCCTGGTGGAGCCGCTTATTTTTTGGGGTGCAGCAACCCGGCCAGCAGGGTAATCACCAGCGCTAGCCCTGCCACCACCGCAAAAGATGCCCGCAGTGAGGCGGCTTCGGCGATAAGGCCGATGGCGGGTGGCCCGGCCAGAAAGCCCAGGTAGCCCAGCGTAGCCACCGAGGCCAGGGCCACCCCCGGTTGCACCCCCGGTATCCTTCCGGCGGCGCTGAAAACCAGTGGAAAGAGCGTGCAGTAGCCCAGCCCCACCATCACAAAGCCCAGCAGGGCAACCTCGGGGCGGCTGGTCGTGAGGGTTGCAACAAAGCCCAGCGCAGCCAGCAGGCCACCCGAGCGGGCCAGGGCCACCGGCCCAAACCGATAAATGAGGGCATCGCCGCCCAGGCGACCGACCACCATCGCCAGCGAAAACGCCCCAAAGCCCAGCGCGGCCACTGCTTCGCTGGAGCCAACTTCTTGCTTCATGAATACTGCGCTCCAGTCGGCGACTGCGCCTTCGCCCAGGCCGGTGCAAAACACAATTAGCCCCAGGCCTAAAAGCACCCCTCTGGGCCAGACAAAGCGCGGCCCACCCGCAAGCGGTCGAACCTCGAGCAAATGCCGAATTGCCCACAACATCAGCAGCCCCGAGCCCAGGGCCATCCACACAAAAAAAGGCAGCGGGGCCATCCCAATAGCGACAGCCGCCCCCCCTAGCGCTGCGCCTACCAGGCCCCCCAGGCTAAACAGCGCGTGAAAGCTGGACATAATGGGCCGGGTATAACGTTTTTCGGCCTCCACAGCCTGGGCATTCATGGCGATGTCCGTGGCGGCATTGGTAAAGCCAAAGACAAACAGGGCCAGGGCCAGTGTCCAGCCACTGGGGGCCAGGGCCAGCAGGGGCAGCGTGGTGCAGTTTCCCAGGGCAGCCCCTGCGAGTACCGGACGGCTACCCCAGCGGGCAATCAGCCAGCCGGTCAGGGGCATGGCCAGCACCAACCCAATGGGGGCTCCTGCCAGCACTAGGCCCAGCTCGCCGGCGCTAAGGCCCAGGTGCTGCTTGATGGCGGGAATGCGCGAAACCCAGGCGGCCAGCACCAGGCCGCAAATAAAAAAAGTCAGGTAGATGGCGGCCCGGGCCAGGGGTAGGGTATCGGGCTTAGATGGCGTGGTGCTCACCGGCATTCCTTTCGCGTACCAGCGCTGGGTGTGGGTGCTGCTAGCGGTCTTCGCTACCTGCTTTGGCGGCCTTACAGCCTATGGCCCCGCGGTGCGGGTCAGTTTTTCGATGAGGGCGCGATGCTGTGGGAATTGGCGGGCCAGTTCCTCGCGCCGGGCCAGTTCAAAGTCGGCAAAGTCGAAGGCGGGGGCCATGGTGCAGCCCACCAGCGCAAAGGTCTCGGGGGTATCCAAGCTGGCGGCAAACCAGCAACCGGCAGGAACCACAGCCTGGAAGCAGTGCCCCTGGCTGGGATCGGGGCCCAGGCGCAGGCGCGAGAGCGCTCCTTGCGGCGATATAAGCCACAGGCTGAGGGAGGCGCCGGTGTAAAAATGCCAGACTTCGTCGCTTTGCAGCCGGTGAAAGGCCGAGAAGTCGGGGTGTTCCAGCAAAAAGTAGATGGCGCTGGAAAAAGGCCGCTGGCCGCTGTAGCGCGGAGGCAGGTGAGGATGTGCAATGGACTCGGGGGAGAGGTAGGTCTGGCGGTAGAAGCCACCCTCGAGGTGCGGCGCTAGCCCCAGGTGTTCCACCCAGAATTTGGCCTCAGACATGAGCAACCTCCTGCGCTGCGGGGCATGTTTCGAGGGTTGTGCTGCCGAGTTTTAGCGGCGGCGCCTGCCGCGCAACAAGCGGCCCGAGTCGGGCCAGATTCCATCGGCGATGAGGTGCAGCCATTGCGAGGCATAATACCCCAGCACCAGCGCCCAGAGGATTTCCTGGGAGGGTGCTTTGAGCTGGGCTTGCAGGTTGATGTTTAGCCCCAGATAGCTCGAGATGGCCGTGAACAGCCAGTACACCACCACGCCCATTGCGCCCAGATACAGAATCCGGGTCAGGGGGCCCACCACCCAGGTATGTGAGAGCCCCCGGTGGGCAAACATCCAGCCGTAGGGCACCCAGAACCAGCCCAGCCAGCCCCAGCGCCCTTTGGCCCGTACCTGTTGCTCGGCCAGATCCAGGTCGGGGGTGATGAGAAAAGTGCCCAGCAAATAACTGCCCATAAAGGCTACCAGGGTGGGCTGGGAAACCTCGAGGTCTTGCTGGTAAACCCAGTAGGCGGCGGTTGCCAGCCCCAGCGCGCTTAGGTTAATGGCTTCGTGAACGCGACCCGACGGCACGCCTGTAGTTTACGGGCCAGGGCTTATGGGAGGGGTTGCTGGTAACCAATTTCGGATCCGCCCGGTCAGGCCGCAGCAGCGGGGCTGGGCGGGGTGTCAATTTTGCCTCAATCAGAACCAATGGGGTGCTTGCGGGCAAAAAACAAAAAAATCTGCAACAAGCCCGGGCCCAACTTCTTCAAAAAGCGCTGTTTTGGACGGAATTTGAATCTAAATCAGGGCCTGCGGGGGTTCCCATCTCATCTATGGGCCTTTGTTTTCTGGTACACTTTGTAGCCGTGACCGTGGAGGCTCGGACTGCCCCCAAACGCGAAGCGATCCTCGAGGCAACCATCCGAGTTTTAAGGAATCGGGGGTTGTCGGGCCTAAAAGTCGAGGAAGTAGCCAGGGAAGCCGAAGTCGGCAAAGGCACGGTTTATCTTTATTTCCGGGATAAACAAGACCTGCTGAAGGCGTTGGTGGAACACCATACTTTCTCCTACTACCAAAAAGTAGAGGAAGAGGTGAACCGGGATGGCTCTTTCCGCGAACGTCTGGCCGAGGTGCTGCGGCTTCGCGTGGCCTGGGTTGAGGAGTGGCGCGGTTTGTGGGCAGCAGTGGCCCGGGAGGCCCAGCCCGAGGACACCACCGGGTGGCTTAGGGGCATGCACGAGCACTACCAGCGCTTGCTGGAAAAGCTTGTACAGGAAGGCAAGGCCAGGGGTGAGGTGCGGCTCGAGCTCGACACCTGCCTGACTGCCGCCAGCATTGCCGCCCTGGCCTGTAACCCGCAGCTCGAGTTTCCACGGGAAGCCTACCTCGAGCACCTGCTCGAGGTGTTACTGAAAGGAGTGGCGTTGTGAGCGAATACCGTCCAGGAGACAAGGTTGTTTTGCCGCCGTATGGTGTAGGTGTGGTGGCGGGGATCGCCCAGCGTTCGATTGCTGGTTCAGACAAATCCTATTATCAGGTGGACTTCCCCGGAACCCGCTCGAAGGCCTACGTGCCCGTAGAAGCACCGCAGACCACCCGTTTGCGTCGGGCCTTGTCGCCGGATCAGGTGGGCGAGATCCTGGCTCTGCTGCAGGAAGGCCGCCTGCCCTTGCCGCGCCAGTGGGCTGCCCGCCATCGCAAGACCACCGAGATTCTGGCCGATGGAGACCCCTTCCGTATTGCAACCCTGGCCGGTCAGCTGCGGGCCTGGGAGTTCGAGAAGGGCCTCCCCGATCTCGACCGCCAGGCCCTGCGCCGGGCCATGCACCTTTTGGCTGAAGAAATTTCCCAGGTGCTTGAAATTACCCTCGAGGAGGCCCGCAAGCTCTTCGAAGAGTCGGTGGGCGAGAGCCTCAACTGAAATCATCGCAATATCTTTAGCTGCCGGTAGGGCTTTTGGGCCCTACCGGTTTTTTTGTGAAGTACCGGCGCGGTGCCTGCCGTGCTCACGCACCGAATTTTTGCAGCTTGCCCGCGTGCGCCAGAAGCAAGGGCATCAGCTCCACCCCGCGCAGGTGGCCCAGGCTGCCTTTAGCGGCCTCGTCTTCGGTGAAGCGTTGGGCCGGGTCGTTGCGCAGCAATGGGGCGTGCAGCAAGAGCGGTACCGGATGCCAGGAGTGGGCTTTCATCCGGCTGGGGGTGGAGTGGTCGCCGGTGATGGCCAGCACATCGGGCTTCAGGGCCAGCAGTTGCGGCAGCAGGTGGTCAAAAAGCTCTATTTTGTGTACTTTCTCGCCGAAGTTGCCATCCTCGCCGGTGGAGTCGGTCTTTTTGAAGTGCAGGTAGAAGAAATCGAAGCGCTCCCAGTTTTGCTCTAGGGCTTTCACCTTGCCCTCCGGGGCGTCTTCCACCCCCTCCACCGGCAGCACCTCCATGCCCACCAGGCTGGCCAGCCCTTTGTACATAGGGTAGCTGGCAATGCAGGCCGGTGTGAGGTGGTACACCTCAGACATCAAGGGAAAGCGGGGGCGCTCGGAGATGCCCCGGAACAAAGCGCCATTAATCTGGGGCTCGTCGGCCAGCACCTCGCGGATGCGCTCGGACAGCCGGTTGAGCACCTGGGCAGTGCGCTGGCTCTTGTGGTCGCTTTTGTCTTTGGGCTCGGCCTGTAAGGGAGGCACCCCGGTTTTCTGGGGGTCGGTGTCGGTCACCTGCTCGCCCAGCCCCTCCCCCCGCAAAATCACCACAAAGCGGTGCTCGCTTTCGGTATAGAAACGCACCTGCACGCCCTCGATCTCCTGGATGGCAGCTTTTAGCTTGCCCACCACCCGCACATTCTCGGCATCGCTGGGGCGGCCTGCCCGGCGGTCTGCTACCCGGCCCTGGGCGTCCAGGGTGGCAAAGTTGCCGCGCACCCCCACGTCGCCGTCTTGGAAGTCGGCCCCAATCCCGATGGCCGAGAGCGCCCCGCGCCCCACCAGGTACTGGAAGGGGTTGTAGCCAAAGAGCGAAAGGTGGCCGGGGCCGGAGCCAGGGGCCAGGCCGGGGTAGACCGGGGTCAAGAGCCCCAAGGCACTCTTCCCGGCTAGGGCATCGAGGTTGGGGGTGTGGGCCGCAGCCAGCTCGGTGGGGCCGCCCTGTTCCAGGGGCAGCCCGCCCACACCGTCCAGAACGACCAGCAGGATTTTGGAAGGAGTTTTTTGCACCAACTCGGCGATGATGGGAAGCATGTCCATGCGCCTATTCTACCGATACATTCCATTGGTACCGCCGTGGGCATGCGCCACATTATCTGGTGACAAAATAACCAGGTCTGGCATAACGGGTGTTCCCTGAGCCTGTCGAAGGGAGCATCATGTGATGGATGCCCGTGGGGTCAGCCGTCTGCAGAACGGTAGCTGCGACATTGGGGCAGTGGAACGCCAGCCTTAGAAACCTGCTTCCGTCCCCCTGCGCTCCCAGGAAGCGCAGTTTTTTGTGGGTTCAAACCGAAAGGGTTTTCGTGGCCGGTCGAACAAGCCAGGCGATGTGTTGCCAGCTAGTAATAGATGGGGGGCCGGCTCGACATCCACTCCTCGGGCAGCAGGCTGTACATGTAGAAGTCCCAGGGCTCCCCGCGAATCCAGCGCCAGCGGCGCAAAAGCCCCTCGCGCTGGAAGCCCAGCTTTTCCAGCGCCCGCTGCGAGCGGGGGTTGTGCACATGCACAATGGCCTGAATACGGCGCAGATCCCAGGGCCCAAAAGCAAAATCGAACAGCACCACCTTGGCCTCGGTGTTGAGGCCGGTTCCCCAGTAGGGCCGCCCCAGCCAGGTCTCGGTCTCGCCTAGCTTGTTGGGCCAGTCCAGGTGCAGCCCAATCACGCCCGCTGGGCTGCCCCCGACCTCGATGATGAAAAAACCCTCCTTGGTCTGCAAATGCTCCAGGTACTGGTAGGTTTCGCCCAGGTGCTGGTGGGGGTTCCAGTACACAAAGGGGGCCAGCTCAGGGTCGGACATCAGAGCAAACAGGGCCTCGGCGTCCTCTGGGCGTGGGGGGCGGAGTAGCAGGCGGGGGCCGCGCAGTTCCATGTGCTTTTAGCATAGAGCACTCTTCATAATCATTGAGCCCCCTACCAACTTGATGGCTATGCTCTGCACAGCACAGTGGCCTCCCGGATGGGAGGCCACGTCTGTGAAGGGTGCGATACGAAAAAAGACCCGCCGAAGCGGGTCTTCTGTTGCAGGTTGCTGGTTTTACGGACGGGCCAGGGTGATTACAGGCGAGGTCCAGCTTTCCCAGTGGGCCGGGTTGTTCTCGTTGCCCAGGGCCTTGAGGGCACGAATGCGCACCACATAGCTGCCATTGGGCACGGTCTTGAACAGCGAGTTGTCGCCGTTGCCGTTGTCCATGTTGCTGTGGATGCGGGTGCCATCCCAGGCGAAGGCGAAGAAGCCTGTGGCGGTGGAGTTGCGCCCGACGTACTCGAGGTCCACAAACTTGTTGAAGACCGGGTGCACGGGGCGGTTGTTGGAGGCGTTCAGCACCTCAAACTGCAGCTTGGCCACAGGGTGATCCAGGTGAACCAGGAAGTAGGGGATGTCGCCGCCTTGCAGGGTAAAGGTGCTGGCGCCGGTCTGGCGGACGTAGTTGGTGCCCACCAGGCGGGCCAGCCAGGGGAAGCCGAACGTTGTGGGCGCAAGGGCCTGGATGCCCTGGTAATCGCCCTTGAAGCCTGCGTAGGGCACCCGGGCTACCGTTGCACCTTCGCTGTTGCGTACCACCACGTACCCGCCAAACTGGGCCAGGTTGGCCAGACCGGTGTTGGGGGTAATGGTCACGTTCACGCTGGCCGAGCTTCCCGGGGCTACCGTGACGCTGGGGCTGCTGAAGGACACCAGGGAGGGTGCGTTGAAGTAGCTCACGGTGAAGGTGCCCGTAGTGGCAGGGGCAGCCACATGGCTGAAGGTGTAGGTTTCGCTGTCGTTGCCCAGGTTGCGGATGGTAAGCGTGCGGGTGACCGAGCCGCTTTCGACCTCGCCCAGCGACAGCTTGCCGGGGGTGACGCGGGTGGTGCTGTTGATGGCGTCCACAATCTGCACCATGCCCGCCCCCTGACGGTGCACGATGTCCAGCAGACCGGTGGTTGGAGCTACAGAAAGACGCTTGGGGTCGGAGGTGTTTTGCAGGATGGTGCGCATCTCCGAGGCCGGGGTGCCGGGCTTGGCCTGGAGGTAAAGGGCCACCACACCGGCCACGTGCGGGCTCGACATCGAGGTGCCGCTCAGGGTCGCAAAGGCTCCCTTCTCCAGCGGATAGGTGGAGTAGATCAGACCGCCGGGGGCGCCCAGGTCGGGCTTGAGGGTCAGGTCGGGCGAAAGGCCGATGGAGCTGAAGCTGCTAATCAGGTTGCCGGTGGGGTTGGGGAAGGAGCCCGACTGGTTGGTCCAGGTGAGCGTGACCGGGCCGGTGGCCAGGCGGTTGTTGATCAGCACGCCTTCGGTATCGGAGATGGCAACCACCGGAATGGTGATGGCAGGGGTGCCAGCTACTGTTGGCGAGAAGCGTCCAGGTGCGTTGTTGTATAGCACCACGGCGGCAGCTCCGGCCTGCTGCGCGTTGAAGGCTTTTTGATAGAAGGTGCAGCCGCCGCGCCGGATCAGCGCTGCCTGGCCTGCCAGGCTGCCCGCAGGCAGTGGGTTGCAGGCATCGCTGGTTGCGGCGGGGGTGCCGGTGCGGGCCATGGGGAGGCTGCCAGAGGTGGGCGGTGTGGGCGCTCCGGTGGCTGGCCCGTAGCCGATGGCCTGGTTATCGGGGGAGATGGTAAAGAAGTTCAGGAAGACCGCCACATTGTCGTAGGAGGCCACCCCGATCACGTCTTCACCCACGCCCGGCGCACCCAGCGAGTAAGCACCGTTGGCTCCGCTGTTGCCAGCCGAGGCCACCACCACCACGCCCTTCTTGACCAGGCGGTTGGAAACCACCGCGGTGGGGTACTGGGGCCACTGGAAGGCAGCGCCCAGGCTCATGTTCACCACATCCATGCCGTCTTTGTAGGCTTTTTCCAGGGCCGCGATGATCACATCGGCGCTGGACGAGCCCTCACAGCCAAACACCCGGTAGGCGCCCAGGGTAACCTCGGGGGCTACGCCCTTAACCGTACCGTTGGCACCGGTGATTCCGGCCACGTGGGTGCCGTGCCCGTTGCAGTCGTCGCCGCCGGGGCGGGTGCCGGGGCCGGGTTGGGGGATGGGGGTGCTGTTGTTGGGGTCGGCTGCGTTGTAGGCATCGCCCACGAAGTCGAAGCCGTAGCGGATGCGCCCGGCAAAGTCGGGGTGCTCGAGGTCAATGCCGGTGTCGATGATGCCGACCTTGACACCCCGCCCGTTCAGGCCCAGGGTATTCTGTGCGATGTTGACCTGGGTCTGGGTGATGGCGGTGAACATGTCGGTCTCGCTGCCCCCGTCTACGGGCTGCGGCGCACTGACGGTGAGCACCGGCCAGACTGCCTTCACGCCGGGAATACCCCGCAGCTTGGCGGCCTCGCTGGCGCTGGCCTCTACCGAGAGGCCGTTCCAGAGTTCGCTATACTCGAAGCGCTCGCGGAACTTCACACCATTGGCCTGGGCCAGGGCGCGGAAGTTGTCTTTGTCGGCCTTGACCGAGGCATCGCTGCCCCCTTCGATTTTGGGCCTACCCGAGAGCTCCACCAGCCAGGCGGTGGGGGTCTCGTCCACCATCTCGGCTGCGCCAGTGTTCAGGGCGCTTACACTGGTGGCGATCTCCTGCACAGGCTCAAACTGGGGCTGTACACGCTGGGGGCCGGAACAAGCAGCTAAAAAAGCAGCCAATCCGATCCCTACAATCATCAATCTACGCACGTAGACCTCCTTGGGATATTTATCTAGACCTGATGCGGTCAGGGGCTATCAAACTGCAAGACAACTTTTTGTGTCAAGCCTGCTGCGTACTTTGTAGCGGTCAAGAACGTTATTCTTTCTGTTAAATGGACGTTACCGGCAAGTAATTTTTTGTTAATTTCTTTCGCGACCGCCTTGTTCTGTGCGGAGCTCAGCACAAATTCGCTGGTCTTTGACTTGAACAGGTATCATGTCACGGTATGGCGAAGGACAAAGGCCTCATTCCGCAATCGCAGGATTTCAACGAGTGGTACAACGAAGTGGTGCTAAAAGCCGACCTGGTGGACTACGGCCCGGTGCGGGGCACCATGGTGGTAAAACCCTATGGCTATGCCATCTGGGAGAACATCCAGCGCGAACTGGATCGGATGTTCAAGGAAACCGGCCACCAGAACACCTACTTCCCCCTCTTCATTCCCATCAGCTTTTTGCAAAAGGAAGCCGAGCACGTAGAGGGCTTTGCCCCGGAGCTGGCCATCGTGACCCAGGCCGGCGGCGAAACCCTGGAAGAGCCCCTGGCGGTGCGCCCTACCTCCGAGACCATCATCGGGTATATGTGGGCCAAGTGGATTCGCACCTACCGCGACCTGCCCCAGCTTTTAAACCAGTGGAACAGCGTGGTGCGCTGGGAGCTGCGCACCAAGCTCTTCTTGCGTACCACCGAGTTCTTGTGGCAGGAGGGCCACACCGCCCACGCCACCCAGGAAGAGGCCGAGGAGGAAGCCCGCCGGATGGCGGGGGTGTATGCCACGGTGCTGCGCGAGTGGTGCGCCATTCCTGGCTGGGAAGGCCCCAAGACCGAGTCGGAGAAGTTTGCCGGGGCGGTGTATTCCATCAGCTACGAGGCCATGATGAAGGACGGTAAGGCCTTGCAGTCGTGCACCTCGCACTACCTGGGCCAGAACTTTGCCAGGGCCTTCGACATTCAGTTCCAGGACAAGGATCAGCAGAACAAGTATGTGCACACCACCTCCTGGGGCTTTACCACCCGGGTGGTGGGGGCCATCGTGATGACCCACGGCGACGACAAAGGCCTGATTCTGCCGCCCCGCTTGGCCCCCATCCAGGTGGTGATGGTGCCGATCTACAAGGCCGAGACCCGCGAGCTGGTGCTGCCCGCCGCCGAAAGTCTCTACCGGGAGCTAAAGGCCGCTGGAATACGGGTACACCTCGACGACCGCGACCAGTACAGCCCTGGCTACAAGTTCAACGAGTGGGAGCTGAAGGGGGTGCCGCTGCGCCTCGAGCTGGGGCCGCGCGATGTGGAGGCCGGAACCGCGGTGCTGGCCAGCCGCCTGGGGGGCAAGGAAACCGTGCAGCTTTCCGAGCTGCTGGGCTTGATACCGGCAAAACTCGAGCAGTTCCAGCACGAGCTGTACCGGCGGGCTTTGCAGTTCCGCGATGCCCACACCTGGGAAGTGGACAGCTACGACGAGTTCAAAGAAAAGGTGGAGCAGGGCTTCGTGAAGGCCTTCCACTGCGGCGAAAAGGACTGCGAAAAACAGATCAAGGCCGAGACCACCGCCACCACCCGCTGCATCCCCTACGACGAGCTCGAGGCTCACGGAAGCTGCATCCGCTGTGGTAAGCCCAGCGCTTATGGCAAGCGGATTCTATTCGCCAAGGCCTACTAAGCGATGCCAAAGTCCAGGGGACAACCGCCCAAGGCCAAGCGCCCAGCCTCCAAAGCCAGCCAGGGCGCAAAGCCAACGGCCCAAGGTCGGGATAAGCCACAGGGAGGGCCGGGCCTGCCCCGCGAATCTTTGAAAGCCAAAAAGGCACGGGCCGCACGGGTGCTGGCCGTGATGGAAGCGCTCTATCCCCAGGCCGCCACCGAGCTAGAGCACCGCAACCCCTTTGAGCTGCTGATTGCGACTGTGCTCTCGGCCCAGGCCACCGACGCCTCGGTGAACCGGGCCACACCGGCTCTTTTTGCGCGCTACCCCGACGCTTTGGCCCTGGCCCAGGCCAGCCCTGAAGAGGTCGAGCCGTACATCAAAACCATCGGCCTGTACCGCTCCAAGGCCAAGAATATCGTTTTGCTGGCCCGCCGACTGGTCGAGCAGCACGGCGGGCAGGTGCCCTTAGACAAGGCCAGCCTACGCGAGCTGCCGGGGGTGGGCTGGAAAACCGCCACCGTGGTGCTGGGGGCGGCCTTCGGGGTGCCGGGCATTGCGGTGGATACCCACCTGACCCGGCTGGCTCGGCGGCTGGGGTTGTCGGAGCAAAAAGACCCCGAGAAGATTGGGAAAGACCTCGAGCGCCTATTCCCCAAAGACAAATGGATTTTTGTTCACCACGCGCTGATTTTGTTTGGCCGCTACCGCTGCACGGCCCGCAAGCCCCAGTGCGAGGGCTGCCCACTTGGGGCCGAGTGCTTGAGTAAGGGTGCTTGGTAAGGGTCAGTCCTCCCAGCGCTGAATACGCTGGGGTAGCCTGCGCCAGCGGCCCCGGTGCAACCGGGCCTGAAGTCGCCGCCACCCATAGGCCAAAGCGCCGACCATACCGGCTCCTATGGCCAGCACCCACAAGGTGGTGATGAGCCAGAACACCAAAAACAGCCCCACCGTTCCGGCCAGTACCAGCAAAAGCACCCCAACCGGGCCCCGCGGTAGATTGAAATAGAACTGTCTCACACACTCCAGGGTAGGGCAAAAGCCATGAGGCAAATGATGAGAGTGTTGCAATTGGGTAGGATAACGAATGGCTGTGTGATTTTTGGCCTTACATTCCCCTGGGGTGGCCTATAATGCGCCTTGTATGCCGGGCTCCGACAGCCTACCCATGGTGTTTGCAGCGGCCTTGACCGACCCAGGCCGCAAGCGGGCCCTCAACGAAGATGCGGTTGCCCAGGTCGTAACCCCCTATGGCGGCATATTTATAGTGGCCGACGGCATGGGGGGCCACCGTACCGGCGAGGTGGCCTCGCAGATGGCCGTGGGACAGATTGTCGAAGTGCTCAAACGCAGTGAACCCTCGCCCCAGGGCTTGCTGGAAGCCTATGAGGCTGCCAACGAGGCCATTTATCAGGCCGGACAAAAGCCCGAGTCGCGGGGAATGGGCACTACCTGCACGGCCCTTTGGCTCGACCTGCCTTATGCCCTGATTGCCCATGTGGGGGACTCGAGGGCCTACCTGCTGCGTGATGGCGAGCTCATACAACTGACCCAGGATCACTCCTGGGTGGCCGACCGGGTGCGCCAGGGCCTGTTAAGTGAGGAGGAGGCCCGCAATCACCGTTGGCGCAACGTGATCACCAATGCCCTGGGCTCTTTCCCCAGCGCAAGGGTGGATCTGGTGGGGCTAAAGGTGCGCCCTGGCGATGTTTTCTTGCTCTGCTCCGACGGCCTGAGTGGGGTGCTGGAAGACCGGGTGCTCTCCGAGATGATCCTGACCAACCCCCCCGAACCGGCGGTGGCCAAACTCATCAAGCTGGCCAACGACTGGGGCGGGCCCGACAACATCAGCGCGGTGGTGGTGACCATTGGCAGTCAGGTGGCCGAGAACCCCAAACCCTATGCCCTGCCGCTGGAGGCCAGCAACGGCCAGCCGGTGCGCCTGCAAAGTGGAAACGACCCCGAGGTGCTCACCACCCAGATTGTCGAACCGGAAAAGAAACTCACCTTCTGGCAGCGCTGGGGCAGCGTGATTCTGTTGTTGTTGTGGTTTGGCCTGCTGGGGTTTGTATTGTTTAATCAGCTTGGCCGCTCAAATACCTAAGGGACATCTTTCCACTCCTGGCTTCCTACAATGCAGCCCGGGGGTGGCTATGTCTATTCAATGGAGCAGCCAGTACGAAGTGGGTGACCCTCGAACCGATAGCCAGCACAAGAACCTTTTTGACTACGTCAACCGAATAGAGAAACTCATCGAACAAGGTAAAGCCAGACAGTTAGACCGCCAGGAAGTGGAGCATTTGTTCGTATTTCTGGATGCTTATGTGAATACCCATTTTGCCTACGAAGAGCTGTGCATGGCCTTGCGCGGCTGCAAAGTGGCGCAAAAGAACAAGGAAGCCCATAACAAGTTTTTAGAGTTCTGGGCCGATTTCAACCGTACCCACACGCCCCAAAGCATTTCCGTTGCCGCTTTGGAAACCCTGCATAGCATGCTGACTGGCTGGCTTACCCAGCACATCTGCAAAATTGACGTGGCCTTGCGAAACGCCACCTAATACGACCGCTGCAACACCTGAAGTCCCTGGCCCTCGAGCCAGCCCACCAGCCATTCCACCGCCGCCTTGACACCAACCGTGCTCAAGGGCGCGCCAAAACGGCTCACGCCCACGTACAGGCCGTGGGTGCTGGGGCGGGCCTCCAGCAGCAGATCCTGAATAAGGTCTTCTTCCTCGAGGTGGGTGTGGAAGTAGTAGCCGCCTTCCGGGCCAAGGGTGCGGGTGGCCTCGAGCAGCACCGCCGTACCGCCCTCGAAGCGAACCACGGTTTTCTCGAAGCTTTTGAGTTCGGGTAGCGTACCAGACAGTAGGGCATGGGGCATGGGATACCTCGCAAGGGGGGGCCAGGGGGTGGGGTCTTCGGAAACTTTACGAAATACGGCGTGGTAGAACCAGCGACCCTGTTCTTTCCACTTGAGCGCGTACTTGGTGGTGAGGTGGTGCTCCGGGGGTGGGGGGGTCTCGACTTCAAATAGCCCGCTGGCCAGGCCCTCGGCCTGAGCAAACTTCCAGTACTCCTCGTGGTCGGTGGTGAGTAAGAGCGCACCTCCCGTGGCTAGCCGGGTGGACAGGCGGCGGAAGAAGTTCCGCTGCAACAAGCGGTTTTCCTGGTGCTTGGACTTGGGCCAGGGGTCGGGGAAGTTCACGTAGACCTGGTGCAGGCTTTTAGGGGCCACCAGGTTGCGCAGGGCAAAGCCTGCTGCGCCGTGGTAGACCCGCACATTGGTTATGCCCTCGCGCCGAAAGCGCTTGAGGGCCCGTGCCACCGAGCCTGCTGAGATCTCTACCCCCAGAATTCGCCAGTCGGGGTACAGGCGGGCTACCTGGGCTGTAAACCGCCCATCACCAAAGCCTATCTCGAGTACCTGCGGTGCCTCAGGTAGGGGAAATTCAGTTTCGCCCAGACGAATTAACACAAGGGGCCATTATACCCGATGCCCGGTAAGTCTGGGATATTTGCCTTTGCATTGGGATGATAGACTTAAAACAGCTATGGACGTGGGCCTCGAGCAAGCCTTTGCCAAGGTGCGGGCCTTTCTGGAGGGCGACTTCGAGCATCCAGGCCTGACCCTCTACGACTTACAGAATCTGGTGGGCTACAACAGCCGGGTTAAAACCGACGGCCCGCTTTCTTACACCATGCCCCCCGAGCCGGCCTTGAGTGGGGTGGCGGCGGTGCGCCTGTACTACTACCCCAAAGACCCCGAGGTCAACCTGATTGTCGAAATAGAAGACAAGGCCCGCAAGCGCCACCTGCGGCACTTTAAATGGAACGGCATCTCCTGGACGGCTTCCCGTGGTCTAAAGGCCGACCTGACCGCTACCCGCGAGACGCTGCCTTCCATCGAGGAGGTGGGGGGAGACTTCTTTTTGGGCTATGCTCCCGAAGAGGCCAAGGAACTGGCCGAGGCCATTCGGCGTGGGGAGGCTGCCGGGGCCAAGTATATGCTCTGCACCCGCGACAACACCCGCATCTTTTATGCCCCTACCAGCTCGCCCCCCGCGGTTCCCTGTCCGCGCTGTGGCAACGCCAACATGATTTTCAAGACCCTCACGCTGGCCAGCCCGGAAGACCGGATCGAGGCTATTTTGCGTGAGCAACGGGCTTTGCGCACGGCGCTGGAAGACCTGCTGTTGTACTTGAAGCGCAAACTGGGGCCATAATCGGCTGCTTGCCGGGGCCATGCTCAGGCGGTTTTTGAAATACTCAGAAACCCTATCACACACAGTCTTGTCGCTGTTTTTATTTGTCATTTGATAAAAGTTTTTTATACGCTGTAAAAAACATACTTCCTTACGATTGGCCGGCCCAGAATCTGCTGTAATGTAAGGCTGATGACAAATAACGACCGCCAAAAGCCGAATGTCCGGGGCCATCTGACCACGCGCCCTCGGCTACTGGCCCAAAGGAGCACCCATGGTTGAAGACCGCGAACTGATTGCCGCCCGCGCCAGCCTATCTGCCGAAGAGCAGATCAAGCTGGAAGACCTCGAGAACCAGGAGTGGCGCGAGAGCTTGGAGTATGTTCTGCGCACCGCCGGGCGCGACCGGGTGGCGCAGCTCATGGAGATGCTCGAGAACTACGCCTACCGCAACGGGGTGGTCATCCACGACAAGGTCAACACGCCTTACGTGAATACCATTTCCCTGGAGCACCAGCCCCCTTACCCGGGCGACCTCGAGCTCGAACAGCGCATCGCCAACATCCTGCGCTGGAACACCATCGCCATCGTGCAGCAGGCCAACAAAAAGGCCGATGGCATCGGGGGGCATATCGCCACCTATGCCAGCATTGCCGAGCTGATGGAGATGGGCTTCAACCACTTTTTCCGCGGGGCCGACTCCCCCGACCGCGACCTGGTCTTCTACCAGGGGCATATGTCGCCGGGGGTGTATGCCCGCAGCTATCTGGAGGGCCGCCTGAGCGAGGACGACCTAGGCAAGTTCCGGCGCGAGCTTTTGGGCGGGCCGGGGCGGGGCCTTTCCAGCTATCCCCATCCCTGGCTGATGCCCGACTACTGGGAGTTCCCCACCGTCAGCATGGGGCTGGGGCCGCTGCAGGCCATCTATCAGGCCCGCTTCATGCGCTACCTGGAAGACCGGGGCCTCAAACCCAAGAGCAATGCCAAGGTCTGGGCCTTTCTGGGTGACGGCGAGCAGGACGAGGTGGAAACCCTAGGGGCTTTGCGGGTTGCGGCCAGCGAAGAACTCGACAACCTGGTTTTTGTGATCAACGCCAACCTGCAGCGCCTGGATGGGCCGGTGCGGGGCAACTCCAAGGTGATCCAGGAGCTCGAGAGTGTCTACCGGGGCAATGGCTGGAACGTGATCAAGGTGGTCTGGGGCAGTGCCTGGGACGAGCTTTTTGCCAAAGACACCGAAGGGGTGCTGCTCGAGCGCATGGAGCAGCTGGTAGACGGCGAGAGCCAGCGCTACGCGGCCTATGGCGGAAAGGAGCTGCGCGAGAAGTTCTTCAACACCCCGGCCCTCAAAAAGCTGATCGAGGGCATGAGCGATGAAGACCTTGACCGATTGAGCCTTTCCCGTGGGGGCCACGACAACCGCAAAATCTACGCGGCCTTCAAGGCCGCCGCCGAGCACAAGGGTGCCCCCACCGTCATCATCGCCCGCACCGTAAAGGGCTACTGCCTGGGCCCCACCGCCCAGGCCAAGAACGTGGCCCACCAGGTCAAGAAGCTTACCCTAGAAGACCTGAAGGAAGCGCGGGATCACCTGGGCATTCCCATCCCCGACGAAGACCTGGAGAAAACCCCCTTCTACCACCCCGGCAAGGACTCGCCGGAGGTGCGCTACATGCTCGAGCGCCGCAAAGCCCTGGGCGGCCTGATCCCCGAGCGGCGGGTGCGCGAGTACCGCATCAAGACCCCCGACCTGGCTTTCTTTGACGAGTTCCTGGCGGGTTCGGGCGAACGTGAAATCTCCACCACCATGGCCTTCGTGCGGATGCTGACCAAGCTGGTGCGCCACCCCGAGGTGGGCAAGTACATCGTGCCCATCGTGCCCGACGAGGCCCGCACCTTTGGTATGGAAGGTGTGATTAGCTCGGTGGGCATCTACTCGCCCAAGGGCCAGCTTTACACGCCTGTGGATGCCGGAACCGTGACGGTCTACCGCGAGTCCGAGACCGGGCAGCTTCTGCAAGAAGGCATCAACGAGGCCGGGGCCATGAGTAGCTTTATTGCTGCCGGAACGGCCTATGCCCACTATGGCATTCCCACCATTCCCTTCTACATTTACTACTCGATGTTCGGCCTCCAGCGGGTGGGCGACCTGGTCTGGGCCGCAGGCGACCAGCGCACCAAGGGCTTTTTGCTGGGAGCCACCGCAGGCCGCACCACCCTCAACGGCGAGGGCTTGCAGCACCAGGACGGCCATTCCCATGTGCTGGCCCTGCCGGTGCCCAACATGCCTGCCTACGACCCGGCCTTTGCCTACGAGCTGGCGGTTATCCTGCAGGACGGAATGAAGCGCATGTACCAGGATGGCGAGGACATCTTCTACTACATCACCCTGATGAACGAGAACTACCTCCAGCCCGCCATGCCTGAGCCGCGCGAGGAAACCCGCCAGGGTATTTTGCGGGGCCTGTACCTCTTCAAAAAGAGCGAGCTTAAAAAGCCCAAGGCCCGGGTGCAGCTACTGGGTAGTGGAACCATTCTGAACGAGGTCATCAAGGCGGCACAGCTGCTCGAGGCCTACAACATCGCCGCCGATGTCTGGAGCGCAACCAGCTACAAGGCCCTCTACTACGATGCCATCGAGGCTGCCCGCTACAACCGCCTCAACCCCGGCAGCAAGGCCCGGCTGCCCTACGTGGCCCAGTGCCTGAACCCCACCGAAGGCCCCATCGTGGCGGCTTCCGACTACATGAAGGCCCTGCCTTCCCTGGTCTCGGGCTTCCTGAACCGCCCCATTCACAGCCTGGGCACCGACGGTTTTGGCCGCTCCGAGACCCGCGAGGCCCTGCGCGATTTCTTCGAAGTAGACGCCAGGCACGTGATGGTGGCGGCGCTTTCGGCTTTGCGGAGCGAGGGGAAGGTTAACGTCAACACCATCCACGAAGCCATCAAGACACTGGGCATTGATCCTAAGCGGGAAGCACCGCACAAACGCTAAAAAATAGCTGATAGCCTGTAGTCTTTAGCTATCGGCTATCAGCGCGACCAACGGGAGCAATCATGGCAGAACTAAAACTACCCGATTTAGGCGACAATGTTTCCTCCGCTGTGGTGGTGGGGGTCTTGATCAAGGAAGGCGATAGCATTACGGCAGGGCAGCCGGTGCTGGAATTGGAAACCGATAAAGCGGTGATGGAGGCGCCAGCTTCCGAGGGGGGAACAGTTTCTAAGGTGCTGGTAAAGCCAGGCGACGAGGTGAAAAGCGGACAGGTAATTGCCGTGCTGGGTGAAGCGGCTGAACCGGCGGCAGAAAACAAGCCAGCGCCCACGCCCCCTCCAACGCCCGCCCCAGCGCCTGTTTCTCCACAGCCTTCCAGTACGCCGGCCCCCCAGCGCAGCGTGGCCCCCTTGCCCAGCGCGCCGGTAGGCCAGCGTAGGCTGATTCCGGCTGCCCCCAGCGTGCGCAGGCTGGCCAGGGAGCTGGGCATCAACCTTTTAGAGGTGGTGGGCAGTGGCCCGGCCTACCGCATCTCCGAAAACGACCTCAGGCGCTTTGCTTTGGGAGAAGCACCTGCAGCCGTAGCCGCTCAACCCCCCAGCGCGCCAGCGCCCACCCTGCCCGACTTCAGCAGGTTTGGGCCGGTGCGCCGCGAGGCCATGTCGGGCATTCGCCGGGCCACCGTGCGCAGCATGGCCCAGGCTTGGAGCACCATCCCGATGGTGACCCAGTTCGACAAGGCCGACATCACCGAGATGGAGGCGCTGCGTAAACGCATCAACCCCAGGGCCGAAAAGCGGGGAGCCAAGGTCACCATGACCGCCATCCTGCTCAAGATTGCCGCTGCGGCCCTCAAGCAGTTTCCCAAGTTCAACGCCTCGATAGATACCGCCACCAACGAAGTTATTTACAAGGAGTACATCCACATTGGCGTGGCCGTAGACACCCCCACCGGCTTGCTGGTGCCGGTGGTGCGCGACGTGGATAAGAAAGGGGTTATTGCACTGGCCGCAGAACTGGGTGAGATAGCGGCCAAAGCCCGCGACCGCAAGCTAACCCCGGAAGAAATGCAGGGGGCTTCCTTCACCATCTCCAACCTGGGCGGCATTGGCGGCACCGGCTTTACGCCCATTGTCAACTGGCCCGAAGTAGCCATTATGGGCGTCTCGCGTAGCAGCATTGAGCCTTTATGGAACGCCGAAAAAGCCACCTTCGAACCCAGAAACGTTATGCCCTTTTCGCTCTCCTACGACCACCGTCTGATTGACGGTGCCGATGCGGCCCGTTTCTGCCGGTTTGTGGCCGAGATGCTGGAAGACCCTTTCTTGCTGGGGTTTGAAGGCTAGAGCCCTCTTCACAATCATCAAAAGGGCTGCCTCAAAGCGAAGACCACGGGGCCGCGGCCAGCCCCGACGGTTGCTCCAACCTGGGCTTGGGGTAGGGAGTGTCTCCCAGGTGCTGTTCCGAAGGGTCGCTTTAGGAATTGCGCCAGGCACGCATAGACTCATACCAGATTCGGTTAGTTCGTCACCGTTCGGTGACGAACTAACCCGACCAAAGGGAGTGCTCTAGGATTCAAAAAGATAGCCTCTTAGCGCTTTTTGTTTGAAGATTATCTTTTTGAATCCGGTATCATTCCGCGGGTTTTGCCAATCTACCCTGGCGCAACTGGGAACCCGAAAGCCAGGGCAAATCAAGAAAAATTCTGTTCAGGCGGCCCCGACGAAGGGGCGATGTGCTCGAGCACAACCCGCACCACCCCATCCAGGTCGAGGTGGCTAGTGTCGAGGATGATGGCATCCCTGGCGGGCGCACTCTGTTTTTTGTCGGCCTCGTCGCGCCGCATGATCTCGGCCAGCACGGTGTCGAAGGCAGCACCGCGTTCGGGGACGCGGCGCATGGCGCGCACTAGGGGGTTGGCGGTGAGGTAGAACTTGTAGCGGGCCTGGGGAAACACCGTGCTGCCCATGTCGCGCCCATCTACCACGAAGGGGGGCGGAATCTGGCGCAGCACCTGATTGACGTACTCGCGGATGGCCGGGCGCACCGCTACCGCAGAGACGATCTGGTCTACCTCGAGGCTGTGCAAAGCCTGGCTCACCTCGTGCCCGTCGAGGTAAACCAGGTTCTGGGTGGGGGTGGCCTTTAGCTCGAGGCGGTGCTTTTCCAGCCGATGCTCAATCTCCTCGGCAGAGGCATTCTCGAGCAAGCACATCAGGGCCACGGCCCGGTACAGCAGGCCGCTGGAGATGTAGGGAATGCCCAGGCGCTGGGCTACCAGCTTGGCTACGCTGGTTTTGCCCGAGGCGGAAGGGCCGTCTATGGTGATGATCTCGTTCATATTCGAGCAGGGGATTCCTAGCGAGGGCTGCGGCCTTTTGTGGGCCATGCGGTTCGGCACAGCCGAGCGCTGCGAGAGGGGTTTTATCGAAACGCAACTGCTTCCGGCTATTCCCGGCCAGCCAGGCGATCTAAGTCCTGCCAGAAGCTGGGAAAGCTGATACTGGCCCACTCGGCGTCCTGCACCGTGACCCCTTTGGGCAGACCACACACCGCAAAGGCCATGGCGATGCGGTGGTCGTGGAAGGGTTCGACCACCCCGCCCCCGGCCACGCTTCCCCCGCGAATCCTAAGCCAGTCGGGGCCCATCTCGACCGGCACCCCCAGGTTTTGCAGGTTTTTGGCGATGGCCGCCAGGCGGTCGGACTCCTTGACCCGGAGTTCCTCGAGGCCCGGAATATAGGTCTCGCCCTCGGCCCAGGCCGCCGCAGCCGCCAGGATGGGCACTTCGTCCACCATCAGGGGAATCAGTTTGGGGTCTACCGCCACCCCTTTGAGCGCCGAGGAGCGGGCCCGGATCCAGCCCACCGGCTCGCCGTCCTGCCCCTCGGTGACTTCCCAGCTCAGGTCGGCCCCCATCGCTTTGAGCACCGTAAGCAGCCCGGTGCGGGTGGGGTTCAGGCCCACCCCCTCGAGGGTGATCTCGGAATCGGGGGTGATGAGGGCGGCCACAATAAAGAAGGCCGCGCTGCTGAAATCGCCCGGAACGGTCAGGTCTTTGGCGGCGAAGGGTTCGGCCCGGCGGGTGCGAATCAGGTTGCCCTCGAGCTCGAGGGGCAGGCCGTAGTGCCTAAAGACCCGCTCGGTATGGTCGCGGGTGGGGGCGGGCTCCACCACTTCGGTGTCCTCTTCGGCAAAGAGCCCTGCCAGCAAAATGGCGCTTTTGACCTGGGCGCTGGCCACCGGCAGCTCGTAGTGGATACCCCGCAGCCCGCCGCCCCGGATGGCCAGCGGAGCCAGCTTGCTGTTTTCGCGGCCTTCGATGCGCGCGCCCATTTGGCGCAATGGGATGGTAACCCGATCCATGGGTCGCCGCCGCAGCGAGGCATCGCCGGTGAGCACCGCAAAGATTTCCTGCCCCGACAAGAGCCCTGCCACCAGCCGCATCAGGGTGCCGGCGTTGCCACAGTCCAGAATGTCGTCGGGTTCCTTGAGCCGCAGGCCCGCCCCCTTGATGCGAAAATGCTCGCCCTGCTCGGTAATCTCGGCCCCCAACTGGCGCATCACCTGGGCGGTGGAGAGGGTGTCGCCCGCCTTAAGCGGGTAGTAGAGGGTGCTTTCGCCCTGGGCCAGCGCACCCAGCATAAGCCCCCGGTGCGTGACCGACTTATCGCCGGGAACGCGCAGGGTGCCTTTGAGGGAATGGGTAGGGGAGATGAGCCGTTCCATAGGTCCAACCGGGATTATAGCCTTTGGTGGGAAAATTGACGCGCTTCCCAGAGTGTCTGAGAGTGAGATTCTGTTCAACTGTCTCCCAGGTACTTTTTCCCCTGTGGCATGTAGATCCTGGAAGTGCAAACATCTCCTTACTCCCGATGGCGTTTCAATTTTCGCCTATGAGAAGCCATTACCGAATACACGCTTGGAGCCAAAGGCCTCATCTACACCGCAGGTGACGTACGGTTTGTTGATTCAGGAGTGTTGATGTGCTTCAATACGTTCAATGGTAGTTACGAAGGTCTCCTCAATGTGGATGAGGTTCTGCCCTGGGAAGTCGAGTACAAACATGTGAGTGCTAATGACCGGACAATTCTAGGCAGAGGGCGTTTTGCTAAAGGCTTGACGGAGCGGCTTCCGGATTATCAAAGGAGGATCGAAGCTTTCAGACTACCTGTTTTAATCCAGGAGAAATTCCAGTGGGTGAATCCTACGAAAGACGCAAAAGCCCTCTACCAGGAGACCCTGCGCCTGCAAACGACCCTGTTGTAGAGGTAAGCGATCTGCATAAAGCGTATCCCCCTCGCAAGGTGCTGCGGGGGGTGAGCTTGCGTTTGTATGGGGGCGAAATTGTGGGGCTGCTGGGCCTCAATGGGGCGGGCAAGACCACCTTCATAAAACTGCTGGCAGGTCTGCTCGAGCCCGACGAAGGCCAGATAAAGCTGCTGGGCAGACCCCTCCACCCGGCCACCGTTCGAAGCGCCGTGGCCCTACTAAAAGAGGGCCAGCCGAGCTTTTCGGAGTTCCTGACGCCGCGGCAGTGCTTGCTGTACTACGGGCATCTTCTGGGAATCAAGAACCTCGAGGCCCGGGTAGCCCAGGCGCTCGATCTGGCCGATTTATTACTGGTTGCCGAGCGACCCCTGCTCGAGCTCTCCTTTGGAACCAAGCGCAGAACGGGCCTGGCCCTGGCCTATTTGAAGGAGGCCCGGCTGCTTCTGCTGGACGAGGCCAGCGCCGGACTGGATGTAAAGAGTGTGGCCACCTTACGCTCCGCGCTGCGGCGCTACGCTGCACAGGGCAACGCGGTCTTGCTAACCGGGCACGAGATGGGCTTTATGGAGGCCGTCTGCGACCGGGTGGTTCTGCTACACCAGGGCCAGGTCAGGGCCGATGGCCGGCTGCACGAGCTCGGCAAAAAATACGCGCTCAAGCAGTTCGTGGAGGTCTGGTACGAGGGCCAGCCCACAGTGGGCGAGACCTTGGAACAGCAGGACGGGCTGGTCAGGCTCAAACTTGATCTGCGCGAACTGGGTCTGCTGGATAGCCAGCGGGTACGCCAGGTAAGGCTTCATCAATCCATACTGGAACATCTGCTGCAGGAGGTGGATCGTGTGGAGGGCCGAATGGCTTAGGTTCTGGGCGGAGCTAAAGTTCTACCGGCAGATGTGGATTGGCAACCTGATCAACCAGGTACTCATTACCGCTGGGTTTTTTTGGGTGGTCTCCCTGCTGAGCCAGGCCACCCTTTCGGGTCTTTTAGCCCTGTTCTTCTGGCAGTACGTGAGCATCCCGCTTTCCAAAATATCCACGGACATCTGGGAGGAGTCCACCAGCGGAGCCTTCGAGCAGATGTACCTTCATGCCGCCCAACCTGCGTTGGTGCTGGTGGTGCGGTTGTTGAACTACCTGGCTCAGCAAACCGTGGTTGCGCTGCCGTTGTTCCTGGGCATGGCGCTGCTGTTTGGCTTTTCTCTGACTGACCTCTTCACCTACAACTGGGGAGGAATGCTCCTCACCCTGGGGGTTAGTCTGGCTGGATTCGTCGGGCTGGGGTTGGCTATGGGTGGAATTCTGCTCATATACCGGAACGCCATCGGCTATGCCAACGCCCTGGAGTACCTGCTGCTCTTTTTGAGTGGCGCGGTGGTGCCGCTTAGTCAGCTTCCCGCCTTCATCCAACCCCTGGCCTGGGGGCTGCCCTTGTCGCTGGGCATAGAGACCATTCGGCGATTGGAAAACGGAGGCCAGTGGGAGCTGACCCTGATGGCGCTGGTGGTGCAGTCTGTGTTCATGCTGGTCTTTGGCCTGGCCCTGTTTAACCACTGCCTGCGTCGCGCTTTGCGGCGGGGTTTTGCCATGAGCCGGTGATATGCGGAGGATGCTCCTGGGGGCGCGCTAGCACGCCCCCTGGGGTATTTTGCGCTCAGTCTGTCCGGTATAGTGACGGCATGGATGCTTTGCACAATGCTCCTGAGCCGCGCTACCGGGAAAAGGTTCGAACCGTTGCGGCCACCTTGCGCGAGCTCGAGGGCCCCATCATCATCGTTTCGCATGTGGATCCCGACGGCGATGCCGTGGGCTCTTCTTTGGGCCTATTCCGCGCCCTGAAGGCGCTGGACAAAAAGGTCACCTGGATTGCCGACCCTCCGCGCTTCCTGCGTTTTCTGGTTCGGGAAGACGAGTACAGCGACCCCGTGGATCATCTGCCGGAGGGGGCCACCCTGGTGGTGCTGGACTCGGCCGAACCAAGCCGCGTTGCGGGGGCGCCGGTGGAGGGGTTTGTCATCAACATTGACCACCACGGCACCAATCCGCGCTTTGGCTACCTTTCGCTGGTGGACCCTTCCAAAGCGGCCACGGCCCAGATCGTCAAAGACTTGATTGACGCGCTGGGGGTAAGCTGGACGCCCGAAATTGCCACCCCGGTGCTGACCGGCCTGATTACCGACACCGGCAACTTCCGTTTTGCCAACACCACCCCGGAGGTGCTGCACACGGCTGCCGAGCTGGTGGGGCACGGGGTGAAGCTGGCCGAACTGACCGACCGCTTACAGTGGCGTCCGGTGGGCTACTTCAAGGCCATGGGAGCGGTGCTTTCCACGGTGGGGTTTCACTTTGGCGGTCTTTTGGTAACGGCCCACATGCCCTCGGGCGTGAGCGTGGAAGACTCCGACGACTTTGTGGGCATCATCCGCTATGCCGAGGGTAGCCAGATTGCGGTCTTCCTGCGCGAACGCGAGGAGGGGGTAAAGCTCAGCATCCGCAGCCGCGGCGGGGTCTCGGCCCAGGCGGTGGCGGTGCGGCTGGGTGGCGGCGGCCACGTGCCGGCGGCGGGGGCCACCCTGCGGGGGGTGACCCTCGAGGAGGCCTACCGGCAGGTGCTGGCAGCGGTGGAAGAAGAGCTCAAGCGGGTGGGTTATATCTAGCTTGACGCCCAATCTTTCAGCACATACCATTGCATAGAACCTTACCCGGCCAGGGTAAGCGGTTCTTCTATCCAGAGCAGCGGAGGGAACGGCCCGACGAAGCTGCGGCAACCTGCGGGGGCTATCGCCCATTACCGAGAAAACCCCGCGTTTGGTGCCAAATCCGCCCCGGTGTCGCTAGGCACAGCAAAGACCCCAGGGGAAAGATGGAAGAAGGGACAGTGGCCCTTCTTCGAGCAGAACTGAAGGAGGGTGCATGGATTTTTCGAGCTTGGCTGTTTTAAGCGGGCTTCCCGCCCAAGACCCCTACCACGCGGTGGGGCTGCCGATTTATGCCACGGCGGCCTACGGCTTCACCGACCTGGAAGACGGCGCTTACAAGTTTGCCACCAACCAGGGCTACACCTATACCCGTATCCAGAACCCCACGGTGGCGGCCCTCGAGGCCCGCCTAACGGCCCTGGAGGGGGCGCTGGGGGCGGTGTGTCTGGCCTCGGGCCAGGCCGCCAGCTTTGCCAGCCTGCTGGCCCTGGTGCGCTCGGGCGACGAGGTGGTGGCCAGCCCCGGCCTGTTTGGCGGCACGGTGGGCCTCCTGAATCAGGTATTCGGCCTGATGGGGGTTCGGGTGCACTTTGTGGAGCCGGAGGTAGCGGCGGTTCGCGCAGTTTTGAACGAGAAGACCCGGGCCGTTTTCGTGGAGGTGCTGGGCAACCCCTCGCTAAAGCTCCCCGACCTGCAAGGGCTGGCCCGGCTTTGCGAGGAGCTCCAGGTGGCATTGGTGGTGGACAACACCTTTGGCGCGGTGGGGGCGCTGGCCCGGCCCTTGGAGCACGGGGCGCATGTGGTGGTACACAGCCTGACCAAGTGGGCCAGCGGGCACGGCTCGATTCTGGGGGGTGCGGTGCTCTCGCGGGAGACCGCCCTCTGGCAGCACTACCCGCAGTTTTCCAGCCCCGATGCCCAGGGCAAAATTCCCTGGGAACAGTTCGGCCCGCGATGTTTTCTGGAACGGGTGCGCCAGCTAGGGCTGTCGCTGGGTGGAATGGTGCTGT
This sequence comes from Meiothermus cerbereus DSM 11376, assembly GCF_000620065.1. Taxonomy (NCBI): domain Bacteria; kingdom Thermotogati; phylum Deinococcota; class Deinococci; order Thermales; family Thermaceae; genus Meiothermus; species Meiothermus cerbereus. Next base: position 78,191 of record NZ_JHVI01000011.1, read on the forward strand.
CGCCCTTTAATGCTTATCTGCTGTTTCAGGGCCTGGAAACCCTAACGCTGCGCCTGGAGCGGGCCAGCCAGACCGCCCTAATCCTGGCCCGCTGGCTCCAGGCCCAGCCCCAGGTGGCCTGGGTGCGCTATCCGGGCCTGCCCGGTGATCCGGCCCATCCACGGGCCGCCCAGTACCTGCGTGGGGGGTTTGGCAGCATCGTGACCTTTGGAATCCGGGGGGGTATGGAAGGGGCCAGCCGCTTCCTGGCTCATCTGAACATCCTCCAGGCCCCCAACGTGGGAGATGCCCGCACCCTGGCCGTGCACCCCTGGACCACCACCCACAGCCGCATTCCGGAAGAAGCCCGCCGGGCGGCGGGGGTGGGGCCGGAGATGATTCGCCTTTCGGTGGGGTTGGAAAGCCCCCAGGACCTCCAGCAGATGCTGGCCGCGGGCCTCCGGGCAGTGGAGCAGGTGGGCCATGAAGGTTAGTACCCTGCTGCAAAGCGGCCGACCCCTCTTCTCCTTCGAGTTTTTCCCGCCCAAAACCCCCCAGGGCGAGGCCGCGCTGTTTCGCACCCTGCACGAGCTAAAGCCCCTGAAGCCCGCCTTTGTCTCCATCACCTACGGGGCCGGAGGCGGCGAACGCGCCAAAACCGCCGAGTGGGCGGGGCGCATCCAAAACGAGGTGGGTCTGGTGGCCATGGCCCACCTGACCTGTGTGGGCAGCACCCGCGAGGAGCTCTTGACCATACTGCACGAGTATGCCCGGGTGGGGGTGCAAAACATCATGGCGGTGCGGGGCGACCCCCCCAAAGGTGCGCGGGAGTTTCAGCCGGTGGCCGGAGGGTTTCGCTATGCTTCCGAGCTTATCGCCCTGATTCGGGCCGAGTTTGGCGACCGCTTCGCCGTGGCCGGAGGGGGCTACCCGGAGGGGCATCCGGAGGCGGTGAGCCTCGAGGCCGACCTGCAAAACCTCAAGCAAAAAGTGGAGGCCGGTCTCGACTTGGTGATAACCCAGCTCTTCTTCAATAACGCCCTGTACTTTGGCTTCGTGGAGCGGGCCCGCCGCATCGGGATTCAGGTGCCCATCGTGCCGGGCTTGATGCCCATTACCGACCTGGCCCAGATTCGCCGTTTTATGGATATGTGTGGGGCTAGCATCCCGGGGCCGCTGCTCTCGCGCCTCGAGCGGGCCCAAAGCCCCGAGGAGGTGCTGGAAATTGGGGTCGAGCACACCACCCGTCAGGCCCAGGAACTGCTCGAGGCGGGCGTCCCGGGCATTCACCTCTACACCCTCAACAAATCGCCCGCTACCCGGCGGGTGATGCAAAACCTGCAAATGGTTCTGCGGTGACCTTTCGCCAGGACACATTTGGGGGCAAAATGAAGGGGCATGCAAACCTCGACAGCGGCCCCAGCTACCCAAAGCCTGACCCGCCTGAGCACTGGTTCGCGGGTACTCATGCGCGGTTTGCTTTTTACCCCCTCGGTTCCCCGTTATGTGGCTGCCAAGCTACTGGGCAAGCGGTATCCTCCCAGGGCCCTGTCCCTTCAACTGGCAAACCTGCCTGAACCAGAACGCCCCCCGGGTTTCGAGCGGCTAAAGGTGCGGCTGGCGGGCATCTGTGGCAGCGACCTGGCCCTGCTGTATGGTAAACAAGCCCCCACCCTCTCGGGCATGTTTTCTTTTCCGGCGGTGCTGGGGCACGAAATTCTGGCCGAGCTGGGGGGGGTACGGGTGGCGGTCAATCCGGTGCTGGCCTGCCTCGAGCGCGGTCTGCCGGACTGCCCGGCCTGCGCCAGGGGCGATGACCACCTTTGCCTCAACGTGGCCGAGGGCAACTTTGGCCCTGGTATGCTGGGCTTTTGCAAAGACCTGGGAGGTGGTTGGGCCCAGCGCATGGTGGCCCACCGCGAACGCATTTTTCCCATTGCCGAGGGTGTGCCCGACGAACGCGCCGTGCTGACCGAACCCGCGGCGGTGGTGCTGCACGGGCTGCGGCAGGCCTGGGGTGAGGGCAGGTCCCAGGCCAGATCCCGCGCAAACCCGCACACCCAGCGCATGGACTGGCCCGCCCAGGTACTGGTCATTGGAGCCGGAACCATCGGCCTGCTGGCCGTCAAAATGCTGCGGGTACTGGGCTTTCAGGGGCCTTTGTTTGCCGTGGCCCGCCACCCCCGCCAGGCTGAGCTGGCCCGGCTGTTTGGGGCCAACCAGGTCTTCCCCTCGACCCAGGAAGCCCAGCAAGCTGCCCAGGCCAGGCGCTACCGGGGCATCCTGGGCTCGCTCTCCTGGCGCGGCGGCTTTGAGGGGGTGGTGGAAGCCTCGGGTTCGCCTGCGGGACTGCAGGAAGCCAGCTGGGCGGTGCAAGAGGGGGGGCGGGTTTTGCTGCTGGGTGCCCCCGCCACGGCCTTCCACGACTTTTCGCCCTACTGGTTCCGCGAGGTTGGGCTTATTGGAAGCTATGCCTACAGCTGGGACGACTTTGCCCAGACGGTTGGGCTTTTGCCCGAGATGAGCGGGGTGGAGCAGATGGTTACGCACCAGTTTGCTCTGGAAGCCTGGCCCGAGGCCATCAAAACCGCGGTCAGGCGGCGGGGTATCAAGGTGGTGTTTAAGCCATAGCCACGCCAACAATCCGGGTGGCTGCTCAGCGCTCCAGGCCATCCCCGCAACCAAGTTACCTGCCCACGTATTTGCAGCACAGCAAGCAGTTTCCCGCAGATTGTGCCGGCCCGGGACGGGAGGATTTATGACTGGAGACAATGGTAAGGATCGAGCGATTGTCTGGATTGGGGTGTTGGTGCTGGTGGGATTTGGGGTTTTGCTGGTCTACATGTTTGGCCTGTTGAGCTCGAGCGAAACCACCTGGAACCGGGCCCTTTACCTTTTTTCTGGGGTTGAGGCCATTGCCTTTGCGGCGGCGGGGTATTTTTTTGGGCGGGAGGTGCACCGCACCCGGGCCGAACAGGCCGAGGCCCGGGCCTACCAGGCTGAACAGCAATGGCAGCAATGGAGCCAGCGGGCCCTCGAGGCCGAAACCAAAGGCCAGAGCCTGAGCGCTGCGGCAGACATGCTGGCTAAGCAGCACCCCGAACTGGAGCCGCTGGCCCAGATGGCCCAGACGCTTTTCCCCAGCAAACCTTAACCGCTGCTGCCCTTTTGCTGGCACGGGGTTTTGCGCTAGTCTGGAGGCACTATGCCCATCCGCGAATTCCGTATGGCCGACTACTCCAGCGTGCTGGCCCTCTGGCAGAATGCGGGCCTGGAAATAAACCCCTCCGATAGCTTTGAGGGCCTGCAAAAAAAGCTCGAGCGCGACCCCGACTTGTTTTTGGTGGTGGAGGAGGACGGCCAGATTCTGGGGGCTTTGCTGGCAGGCTACGACGGGCGGCGGGGCTGGCTGTACCACATGGCCATCCATCCCTTTGGTCAGGGGCAGGGCTGGGGTAAGCGGATGATGGAGGAGCTCGAGGCCCGCCTAAAAGCCAAAGGCTGCCAGAAACTCAACCTTCTGGTCGAGCCTTCTTACGCCGGAGCCCAGGACTTCTTCGAGCGGCTGGGCTACCGCCGCGACGACCTCATTTTTATGGAGAAGTGGCTGAGCTGAACCAGGTCTGGCTCCATCGCTGCAGCGTAGAACACAGGAACCCGAACCGGCAGGTTTGGCGGCCTCGGTTCCGCTGATGTGCTGTGGGAGAAGGGGTGGGGCTGCTGGGTTTTGCTCTCTTTTCACAACCAGGTAATACCAGATTCGGTTAGTTCGTCACCGAACGGTGACGAACTAACCCGACCGAAGGGAGTGCTCTAGGATTCAAAAAGATAGCCTCTTAGCGCTTTTTGTTTGAAGATTATCTTTTTGAATCCGGTATAAGGGCCATTGTGTTTGTCAGATTGGCGGGAATCCCAATTTCATATTACAATGAGATAATGTCGATAAAAAAGGGCAAATTGGCCGATTTGGGGTTTGACCCATCTGACATAGTTGCAGAGCGCAAAGCGCTATTGGATCGGCTGGGCGGGCTTACGGCAGGGCTGCTATCGGTGCGCAACGAGGAGTGGTTGTACATGCTGCAAGAGGACACCCGCCACTCGCTAGCCATCGAGGGGCATTTTGCCACCGAGCAGCAACTTAAGGCCGTGCTTCAGGGGCGCAGGAGTGGCCCCGAGATCGTTAATTACTTTCGCACTGCACAAAGCCTTTACGACTTGGCGTTGCAATACCACCTCGAGGGCCAGACGCACCTCGACCTGGCGCTGATTCGCCACATCCATAGCGAACTCTGGCGTGAGCTTGCACCCGACAGGGGGCGTTTTGCGACGGGGGGTGAGGCTCGGGTCATACAGGGGGCCAGGGTAAGTCCGCCTACCTACGATGTGGAAGAGTACATGCGGGCTTTCGTGCGGGTGACGCTGGAGCTTCTGCATAAGTACCCCATTTTGAAAGCCCTGGCTCGCTCACACACCCTTTTCGAGGCCATACACCCATTCAAGGACGGCAACGGACGGGCTGGACGGATTCTGCTGTGCTACCTGGCGATCAACCAAGGCTACGTACCCATTGTGATCAAGGGATTGAGCGAGGGCGAGCGCAATGTCTACTACCAGGCCCTCGAGGCGGCCGACCGGGGCTTCCACCGGGGCTTTCCTCCCCCGAAGCCGCACCAGCTGTTGGAGCGACTGGAGGAAGGGGACTTTACCCCGCTAGAGCAGTTGCTGCTCGAAGGTATGCTGCCCCGTCTGGATCAGACCATTGCCCTAACCCTGGCAGCTCGAACCCCTTTGATGGACTTGGAGGAGGTAGCCAAGGTGCTGGGCGTGCATAGGGGCACGCTATACCAGTGGCGTAAGCGCGGGCGTTTGATTGTGCTCAAGCGACAGGGACGGCGCACCGGTTTGCTAAGCCACCCGTGGCTCTTCCTGGGAACCCAGGATACCCCGGCCCAAACCCCGGAACACTTCCCCCCCATCCGCGAAAGCCAAGCAGGCCAGGCCACCAGTCTGTTCGACGCCGTGGTACAAAACACTGCCAATACCCGCTAGCGTGACATCCAGCAACCACTCGACTTAGAGCGGTTCCCATTGGTGAGGGGCTCAACGACGATGAAGAGCGCTCTAGAAACTCAAATCTATCTCCAAATCTTCCTGGGCTTTACGCCTGGCTGCCAAAGCCCCGCCCACAATAGTGAGCACAATGCCCACCATCAGATACACGTCCCCCAGGCTAATCACGTTGGTATATCCCAGTAGGCGCACCGGAATCACGTCGGCCAGAAACCAAAGCGGCGTGGAACTGGTCATCAGGGTATGTACCGCGTCGTACTGCTCTTGGAGTTTAGGCAGGTAAGACTCCATCCCTACTTTGTACAGCGCTTCGCTGCTAACGGGCATATGCCCTTTGTTGGCGAAAATAACCAGTGCGTTACACAATAGCCCGAGCCCCACAAACCATAGCCCGCGCAGGTGGGTGTTGACCCACAACCCGTATCCCACCAGCAGCAGCACCAGGGTTTTTGCCACAGGGCCTGCAATGCTGGGGGCGATCAGGCCGCGCGAGGTGGCGTAGGCCAGACTGCCCTCGAGCCCCGCCGCCACCACGAAGACCCAGGCTACTTTTAGCTCGAGGTTGGCGATGTCGCGGAGGCTGGCTCGGAGGGCGAGAGCGAGGGCGATTCCGATGAGTGCGCTGGCAAGGTATAGCGTCGTAAAAACTCCTTCCGATCTTTCCAGATGAGATTTTCTCGCCACAGGGCCTCGAAGTGCTTTACCACCTGCGGGTCGAACTGCCGCCCCGCCTGCACAATTATCTCATTCAGGGCTTCCTGGGGGGTTTTGGCGGGGCTATAGGCCCGGCCCGCAGTCATCGCTTCGTAGGCATCGGCCAGCGCGACAATGCGTGCCCAAAGCGGAATGGCCTCCTCCTTGAGCCTGCCGGGGTAGCCACTGCCGTCCCACCGCTCGTGGTGGTGCATGATAACCCCCTGCACCTCTTTAGACAGGCGGTGCTTCATGGGGCTCAGCACCTCCAATCCTTTGTTGGGGTGGGTTTTGATGAGCTCAAACTCCTCTTCGGTCAGCTTGCTGGGCTTGAGCAGAATAGAGTCCGGGATGGCCACCTTGCCGATGTCGTGTATGCGGGCTGCATAGGTAATGCGCTTTACATCGTGCTCGTCGAAGCCCATCCGCTCTGCAATGCTTTTGACAATGGCCGCCACCCGCTCCGAGTGCAGCCTTGTGTAGGGGTCTTTGGCATCCAGCGTAGAGACCAGCACCTCGATAGTGTCGTCGAAAGACTCCTCGACCTTTACCTTTTCGTCCCAGTAAAAGCTCGAGAAATAGAGCAACAGCATCATGAGCAGCACCGTAAACCCACCCCACCCCGCAATCAGGGGCGTCTGGTAGGCCTTGGCCAGCAGCAAGGCCACCGGTGCTTGCACCAGGTAGCTCATCCAGAGCCAGCTATAGTTTTCGAACCACACCTTGCGCAGACTGGCCCCGCTGGCCAGGTGAATCACATATGTGACGGTGCCTACATTGACCAGAAAGTACACAAGGGATGCTACAAGGATGCCCGTTATCTCGCGCAGGTGGGGGTCAAGGTTCAACTGCGTTTGCGACGCCCACCAGACCCAGGCCGCAAGGCCGGTGGCCAGGGCCGATTGTGTTCTGTTAAATAGATCTTTGTACCAGGGGTAGTCGGGTTTGCCAAAGTTTTTGCTAATGCTGAAGATAAAAACCAGGGCCGGGGCCAGCCAGGGAGGAAAGAGGGTTACGGCGGCGAGGTTCACCACAAAAGCATGTGACATAGTAGCCCCTAAGGGCAACTTGACGATTGTCCACCTCGCCAGCCATACCAGCCCAGCCCAAAAAGCCAGGTCGAGGGCGTTTAGGGTATAGCCATCCGCTGGAAGCCTGGATAAAAAAAACACCAGGCCGAAAAAGACCACCAGCAGGCCCAGGATGAACAGCAGGATGCGGGGCGGCGGCAGCGAAACCTTCACTGCCCCAGTCTAAAGGGGGCACAAAAAAAAGCGGGTGCGAATTGCACATCCGCACCCGCACAAGCGTTACGTGATTATTCCCAATTGGTGCCAGCGCCAGCAGCAACGGCCAGGGCAACCAGGGCGGCAACCAGGGTCATGATTTTGAAGGCGAGTTTTTTCATGTTTATCTCCTCCTAGACGGCTTGGAAGCGCTTTTGTTTTTTGACTTCCGGCCTTGTGGAAGACAATACCCCACGACCCCCTGTACGGTCAATGCGTACAGGGATACGTGCACTTGGTTTAGAATGTGCCTACATTACAATATACCTCAATTTTGTCTTGCCTACCGAAGTAGACACCCTAAGTGTAGACACCCCTTGCGAGGCAGGCTGTGATTTTTGCACCAAAAAAGGCGGCCAGGCGTTACGTGGCGCGGCTGGGCTTTGGGCAAACAAAAAGGCTGCTCTGGACAGCAGCCGTGGGTTCAAGATAGGGCCACATCGAAGGTGGTCTGGTCGAGGGTGAGCTCGAGCCGGTGTGCGGTTAGATCGCCCACAAACATGCGAAAACCTTTTTTGGGCGAAACCTTTGCGCTTTGCAGGGGGGTTCCTTCGGGGCTTATCAGGGTTATTTTGGCCGATCTAAAAGGGGCTCCGCCCTCGCGTAGCAACTGCCCGGCCAGCAGGGCCTGCTGGCCCTCTTGGCTGTAGCTAAGGTCGAAGTAGCAGTCGTCAACCTGATAAAGCCTGATCCAGCCGGGGCTGGAAGTGGCCGAGCGCACCCCTTGGTGGGCGCCGCTTTCGGAGGTCATGATGAGAATGGCGCTTTGCCTCATATGCATCTGCTTTGTCTAATGCCTTGCCGACGGTGTTTATCAAGCGATTAAAAGCAATCTGATTGGGGGGTGCACAAACTGCGTTGTGGCACCAGATAAGTCATTATAATCTAAAACAGTGGAGCGTTTATAGATGCCTAAAAAAACCCCAGGACAATACTTTTTAAGCAAAGGTATTTCCCCAGGTCGGCTGGCCGATCATCTCGAGCAGCTTTATCCGCTCGAGCGCGAGGTTTTGCTGGCAAGGGCTACGGGCGAAACGTTGCGGGCCATTGGTCAGCGGCTCAACCTGACCCCGGAGGGGGTGCGCCAGGTGGAGATTCGGGCCCTAAAAAAGCTCCAGGAAGAAGATACGCCTGCACAAGTACAGGGTCGCCGCTTTCGCCTGGCGGTTGAGCACCGTCTTGGGGTGCCGCTCGAGACTGCTGTCAAGGAGCTACCTGAGCCCGAGCCTACCCTGGTTTTGGCTTACGCCAGGGGCGAGCCGGTGGCCGACCTGGCCCCAAAGCTGGGCCTGAGCATTACCGAGGCCACCGCCCTGCGCGATAGGGCCATAGCACGCTTGCTGGGCGAGGATCGGGGCTCGAGGGCCGGCAAGTGGGTCGAGCTAAAAGCAGCGGTGGTGGCAGCATTGCGCGAGAGCCCCCTCACCTATGACGACCTCGAGGCCCGCTTTCCCATGTCGCGCAGACGGCTGATGAAGCTGATGCTCGAGCTGGTGAACGAAGGCCAGGCCGAGCTAACCGACGAGTACCCATTCCGCTTTGCGAGTGCCCAACCCGCATGAGCAGGCCCTGACAACAGCTCCAGTCCTTTGGCCCACCTCAAACAAAAAGCTTCTGTGGGGCGCATGCTTAAACCCTTGTTGCGCCTCTCGTACTGAAAACGCGCACCTCGCTGCGATCGAACCCGGACAAACCAACGCCCCCTTACGCAAAACCGCATAAGGGGGCATCTGGATCTGGTGGGCGCGATTGGACTCGAACCAACGACCCCTACCGTGTCAAAGTGATAAGACTCTTTCCGAGGCGTTCTGTATAACGCTAGGATGACCCGCAATTTACGTGTCCGGGACGCTAAAAATCAGATTGTTCTTCCTGCCGTTTTCCACCCCTTACTAAACCCCTTTACCCTTCCCGTTGCACCACGGTTGCACCACGGTTGCACCACATGGGGAGAACGCATCTGTGCTGCCTAACGGCATAGGTGACTGTTGCAGGTTGCAGGAAGTGGCGGGTTGGTATAGAATTTATCCATCTGCTGGTAGGTGCCCCAGCCCGGTGGCCCAGGTGGCTGGCGCAAAGCGCAAGCTGGGAGCGTCGATCAGCGGAGAGCCCCAGAGGACGGGAGCCCTGGGCGAGGGAAAATCACCGCTGCTGCCCTCAGCGTTAGCGCTGGGGGTTTTTGCTGCACCCCCGCGCAATCGAGGGGTTATGGAACCAAAAAAACAATTGCTGGACGTGGCGGGGCTTCGAGGAGAGTATGGCCTGGCACGGGATGTGGCCTATGCGCTGGCAAAACGGTTGCCGCATGTGCGGGTGGGCACTCGCTACCTTGTAAGGAGGGCGGATGTAGACGACTTTCTCTCTCAAGCCGCCCACAAGCGCTGTGACCTCCGGGCCGAGTTGAAAGCCCCCGCCATGCAGGGCGGGGCTGAGGGTTAGGGGGTGTGCTGTGCGACGCTACGTAAAGTATAGCACCCCCGAGCCGGAAACGCTACTCTCGCGGCTGGCTAACGTCCACCCCGCCGGACAGGGTAGGTGGCTGGCCTGCTGCCCGGCTCATCCCGACCGTACCCCAAGCCTGAGCATTCGCGCGGTGGACGGTAAAGTTTTGCTTTACTGCTTCGCCGGCTGCTCGCCTGACGCGATACTCTCGGCTGTCGGGTTGTCTTGGCGGGATTTGTACTCGGGGGGTAGCAAGCCCTGGCTGGCCCCTGGCTACTACCGCTCAACCCCTACCCCTGAGCGCCCTACAACCCCCTTCGAGGCCCGCGAGAAGTGGCAAAAGTGGTGGGATAGGGCAACGCCCAATCACCCCCTGCTCAGGGTATACCTACGTGCTCGAGGGTTGAGCATCACCCCACCCCCGACCCTGCGGCTGGCGACTTGGGAAGGCAAACACTTCATGCTCGCCCGCGTCCTTGATGCCAGGGGTGAGCTTTGTGGGATGCACATAACCGAACTGCTGCCTGATGGCTCAGGACGGGTTAGTAAGCGCCTAGCGAAGGGCACACACCCCCTGGGTGGGAGTATCCGGCTTTATCCCTTCGAGGGCAGTACACCCCTGGCCCTGGCCGAGGGTATCGAAACTGGCCTTGCCGTCCACCAAGCCACCGGCTGGCCCGTATGGGCTTGTGTAAGCGCTATCGGACTCGAGCGGGTACAGCTACCGGCTGAGGCCCTCGAGGTAGTGATTGCGGCTGACCATGACAAGGCCGGCCTCGAGGCCGCTAACGCCCTGGCCCGTAGGTTACTCGGAGAGAACCGAAGGGTTCGGCTGGCTACTCCACCGCAGGCCGGCACCGATTGGTTGGACATGGTAGCAGGGGGTGTTGCGTGACCGCCCGCGATTTGCTCACCCAAGCCTTCGAGGTAACGCCTGAGCAGGTATGGCCCACCCCTGAGCCGCTAGACGGGCTCGAGGTTCCCACCCTTCCGAGCTTCGATGCCCTAAAGCTGCTTCCTCAACCGCTAGGGCCCTGGGCAGTGGATACCGCCGAGCGGATGAACGCACCGGTGGAGTTTACCGCTACCGCCGCGCTTGTCGCCCTGGCTGGGGTGGTAGGCAACCGCGTGTTGGTAGCCCCCGACCCCGAGGCCGACCCTGGCTGGTTCGAGGCCGGCAACCTGTGGGGGCTGTTGGTAGGGGAGCCGGGAAGCAAAAAGAGCCCGGTGATGGAGCGGGCATTTGCCCCCGTACACGCGATTGAGGCCGAGCTACACCGCGAGAATCAACGGGCGCAGGATGAGTGGGAGATAGACCGCCGCAACCGCAAGAAGGGCGACCCGGTGACCGAGGATGACCTGCACCCCCCGGCTGAGCAGGCCCTGCTTTGCCACGACATCACGCCGGAGAAACTCGCCGACCTGCTCGAGCACAACCCCTCGGGACTGGTGACCTTCCAGGATGAGCTACTCGGGCTGGTGGCATCCTGGGAGCGCCCGGAGAAAAGCGGGGAGCGGCAGTTTTATCTCAAGCTATGGAACGGGCTTAGCCCCCACACGGTCAAGCGCATCAAGCGAGGCAGTCACTACCTGCCCATGTGCACCCTATCTCTGATTGGCGGGACGCAACCTGGCCCCCTGCGCCGCTACATCCTCGAGGCCGCCAAGGGCTGGAACAATGACGGGTTACTGCACCGCTTCCAACTGCTCGCGGTGGGGGAGCTACCCGAATACCGCCGGACGGTCAGACCGCCCAACACCTTGCAAGCGGATTACGCCAACCTGCTACAAAACCTGTGGCAGATTACCAACCACGGCTTGAGCTACCCCCAGGTAGAGCTGCGCCCTGGTATCACCCGCCCGGTGATGACCTTCTCACCCGAGGCCCAAGAGCTGTACCTGCAATGGCAAGAGCAGACCGCCAGGGAGAGCCGTCAAGCAAGCACCCCCACCCTCAAGCGCTCGCTACTCGAGAAGCAAGGGGGGCTGGTGGCAAAGCTGGCTATGTTGCTCGAGCTTGCCGAACGGTGGGGGGATTCACAGCGCGAGGCAGTGGAGGACTCGCGCCACCACATCCGCCCGCTAAGCACCGCCCGCGCTATCGCCCTGGCTAACCTGTACCGTGACCACGCCCTGTACACCTGGTGGGAGGCCATCCGCCCGGAGATTCAAGGGGCTCACGCCCTCGCTAAGCGCATCCTCGAGCGCACCCAGACCAAGAGCGCTTTCACCTACGAGCGCTTCACCGTCCGGGACATCCAGCGCAGTAACTGGAAGGGACTAAACGACCCTGGCGCGGTTGAGCGGGCTTTGGGAGAACTCGAAGCAAGGGGGTGGATACGCCGGGACGGTAAAGCCTGGATTCCCAACCCCCGATTGTGGGAGGGTAGCCATGCCTAACCTGACCGACCCTCACCAAGCCCTCGAGCTTGTGCACGCTCTACTCTCAAAAAGCACTGACACACTGACGCTAAGGGCAGAAAATACGTCCAGGACGGAGCAAACGAGCGTCAGTGTGCATAGCGACACCGCAATGACACTCACTGACACCACCCCCCTGCGTGCAGTGAGTGTCAGTGTGCCATCAGTGCATACAATGACGGTCACTAACACCGTACAGGACGAGAAAAACCCCTCGAGTGTCAGTGCGTCAGTGCATTTTCCAAGTAAAGAGATGCCAACCCGTGACCCCGACCCTTCAGGGTGTCCCACCCACTGGCAACGGGTACCGGAGCTACCCCCTCGAGGCTCAAGGGTGGCTATGGTGGACGAGGGGGGTTTTGGCAACCTGTACCGCTTCAAGATTGGCGGCACGTGGTACTTGTTGAAGTTTCTGCCCCCCTACAACGGCACGGTGTCCATCACCGACCCGCAGGGCACGGTGCGGGTGTTGGCTTCCTTGGAGGAGGCCGCAGTGTTTTTAGCTGCCACCCTTGGGCGCTGCACGGCTAGGGGAGGGGATACCATCGAGGAGTGACGATGAACGCGAGTAAACCCAAGCGCTTACGCCGCCGTAAACCTGGCGATTTAGGACAGCTCCGCGCCGTGCTGTGGGGGATGCTGCTCGAGGCTGAGCACATCGCCCAGGACAGGACTTTAGACGAGAACATCCGCTTGAAAGCCATTAGCGCCCTGGCGACCGCCGCCGGAGCTTATCTCAAAGCCACAGAACAGGGCGACCTCGAGAACCGCCTGAAGGCCCTCGAGGAGCGCTTGAAACTGATGGGTGATGCCCGACTAAGGCAGGTGATGTGATGGACTCGAACCTACTAAACAAGCTGGAGCGTCTTCTAGGCGAAGCCACACCGACGGTGATTGTTGTCACCTACACAGGGGGTGATGGCGAGGTGCTGTCACCAAGCGCAGAAGAGATAGAGGCCGCCCGCCAATGTGCCATTGAGGAGGGCTTGCCCCACATCGTGGTTTATCCCGATGGGTACGCCCGAGATTAGCGACCATGCCAACCTTCAACTACGAACGCGCCGCCGCTATCCTGGCTGAAGCTGTGACCGCTGGCGACCTGGAAACCTGCCGCAAGTACGGAATCAGCCCCCGAACCTTGCGCAACTACCGCGCCCGATTGAACCGTGACCCCCATCTTGCCGCTTTTTTCCGCGAGAAGCGCCAAGCCCTGGAGGGGGACTGGGTAGGCGAGGTGCAGAAGGCCATCCTCGAGGGGCTGCGCTTTTTGCGTCTTGCCACGCAACGCGCCGACCCTTCCGACCCGCGAGCCGTCACCGCGATAGCCGAAGCCCTCAAGGTAATGTTCGAGCTCGAGATGACCCGCGAGGTGATAACCGCCCGGCTCGAGGGTACCCACCGGCTGAACTGAGGGGTTGTAGCCCCAGTGTCTACCACTAGGCCCCCCGCTCGAGGGGCCTTATCGTTCGTTTTATGCGGTCGCCCTAAAGAGCCCCGAGCAGGACGGGATTTATAACCCCTTGAGGCCTGCACTAGCCCTATGCGCTTGTGGTAAATCTTGGCAAATCCCAACGTCTAAATCTGGCTAGACAAAAGCGTGCTTATATTCGTTAGTACGCATTAGGCTTGTGTCTTGGGGGCACCTTTCCGCTTAGGGAAATATCATTATCGAGCCCCACGATGCTATAATGACCTTATGCCAGACAAAAACCATCATGTGGGGAGGGTTCGACCGCCAAAAGAGCGCCGCCTAGCTGTGTTGGGAGTGGAGGCCCTGGGGCCGGATGAGGTGAGCGCAAAGCCACGGGTGAGGCTGCGTAGGGAGGTATTGGCGCTGCTCGAGGGGATGACTCCCACACAACGCGGTGAAGCGCTGCTCAAGGGGCTCGAGGTGCTCGGGGCGTTGGAGGTGCGAGATGGCGAAGAGCAAGCCTGAACCTCGTAAGCGAGCCAACGGCTTGGGCACTAAACCCGTGAAACGCGGCAATTCTTGGAGCATCCAAGTAACGCTAGGCCGCCGTCCTGACGGGAAGCTCGACCGCCGCCGGGTGACGGGGCGCACCCCAGAAGAGGCCGCACAAAAAGCCCGTGAGCTTCAGGTAGCCGCTGCTCAAGGGATGCTCGCTACCCATGAACGCACGACGGTTGCAGAGTGGTTGGGGATATGGCTTGGAGGTAAAGCAACCCAATCCGCCCCCACTTACCGGCTCAAGCTCGAGGCCCACGCCAAGCACATCACCCAACACCTGGGCAGCGTAGAGCTTCGCAAGCTCAGGCCGGGGCACGTACACACTTTTTTGCGCTTCCTGGAAAGCAAGGGGCTCGCCCCTTCCTACCGCCGCGAGGTGCTGAGCACGTTAGAGGCTGCTTTAGAGCGGGCCATGCTGTTAGAGCTTATCCCCCGCAACCCCGCCCGTCCGGTGAAGCTCGAGGCCGCCCCCGTGACCCGCAAGGTCAAAGCGTGGGATGCCCCCACCGTGGCCCGGTTTCTGGAAGCCGCCCGGGGCTACCGCCTGTACCCGCTGCTATATCTGGGCTTCGCCACCGGGCTACGCCGGGAGGAACTGCTAGGGTTACGCTGGAAAGACGTTGACCTCGAGAGCCGCACCCTGCGGGTAGAGCAGGTGTTGGTGCCCGTCGGAGGCAGCTACCACATAGGCCCACCTAAGACCCGCGCCAGCCGCCGGGTGATAGGCTTCGGGCCGGATGTGGCTGCTGTGCTGGAGGCGTGGAAGGCCAAGCAAGGCGAAGAGCGCCGCATCCTGGGTAATGAGTGGCACGACTCGGGCTTGGTGTTTGCCTCGAGCACCGGTCATCCCCTTCACCCCCGCAACGTGAACCGGGACATAAGCCAAATCATCAAGACCCACAATGCGAAGCGGGGCAAAGAGCTTAGAAAGGCCATGCGGGGGCAACCCGAAGAGGAAGTGAAACGGGCCATTGAAGTGGTCATGCTGCCCCACCTGAGCCCGCACATGATGCGCCATACCCACGCTACCCTACTCGCGCAAAAGACCCGGCAAATCGAGTTGGTGAGCCGCCGCCTGGGGCACTCCCGCCCCTCCGTCACGCTCGACATTTACCGCCATGTCGCAGCGTGGGAGCTTGAAGAGGTGGCCCTGCCCCTGACCGAGCTTCTGACCCCCTCCCCCCGCACGCTGAACTAGGCACGTTGCACCACGGTTGCACCAAAAACCCCATTATGCACTCTTTGCATAATGGGTTTTTGCGTCTGGGACGTGGTGGGCGCGACTGGACTCGAACCAGCGACCCCTACCGTGTCAAGGTAGTGCTCTAGCCATCTGAGCTACGCGCCCGCTCGTGCTGCTTTTGGCCTCGGTTTTCTCGCAAAAAGCGGAAAACGTTGGAGGCGCTGACCGGATTCGAACCGGTGAATGGAGGTTTTGCAGACCTCTGCCTTACCACTTGGCTACAGCGCCGCGCCCGTCCCTCGAGACGCACTGGTCGGAACCTGATCATGCTAAAACTGCCCCGACCTACACCCTCTGCGTCCATCGGGCCGCCTCGAGTGGTTCAGCAACCGTTAGGTTAGCACTTGCGCTAGGGTGTGTCAAACCTTTTTCGGGTACGATTAAACTGTGCGCGAAGTATTCATTAAAACGCCAGGGGGCTTTCGCTGGCCTTTTTCGAAGGGACTGCTGGTCGAGTCAATGATGATGGCAGGGCTGAAGATGGAGCCGGCCATGTCGCTAGCCCATACCATCGAGGAACAGTTGCGTTCCCGCAAGAAGCCTGAAATTACTGCCCTGGCTCTCAAGAAACTGCTCATTAGTGAGGTGGAAAGAAACTTTGGGCCAGAGATGGCCGAGCGCCTCAGAGGCCAGACCCAGGCCTTTGAAGACATCGTGGTCAGGGAGGGGTATCGCCGTCGGCCCTTTTCCAAAGGGGTGCTGGTGCGCAGCCTGGAAGACGCGGGGTTTTCTATGCGCGAGGCCCAGACCATTGCGCGTTCGCTGGAAAGCCGCTTGCGCCGCAGCGGGGTGCGCTTGATAGATGCCGACGAGTTAGAGAAGCGCATTATTGCCGAAATTGAAGGGCTGTATGGGCCAGCCGCAAGAAACCGCTATGCAGGGCGGCAAGCGCTGGCAGGGGAAATTTTTGTCGAGGAAGGTGAAGGCGAGCCACGGGTGCCTTTTTCCAAAGGGGTGCTGGCCCAGTCGGTGATGGCGGTAGGGCTTTCGCCCGATGCGGCTTACCGCCTGGCCCGCGACGTGGAGCGCCGTTTGCGCGACAGCGGTTCGACGGTGGTCAAGCGCGACCACCTGCGTAAAATTGTGGCAGAAGAGCTGATGGAGGAAGCAGGGGAGGAGGTGGCCCGCCGCTACCATCTGTTGCGGAGTATTCGGCGGGCGGTTAAGCCGGTTCACCTGTTGATTGGGGGGGTGGCCGGAGTGGGGAAGAGCGTGCTGGCTTCGGCGCTGGCCTACCGGCTGGGCATTACCCGGATGATTTCTACCGATGCGGTGCGGGAAATACTGCGGGCCACGGTTCCCAAAGACCTGCTGCCCACCCTGCACACCAGCAGCTTTGAGTCCTGGCGGGTGCTGACCACACCACAAAAAGCCGAACCCAGCGCGGCTTTGGTCATGCAAGGGTTTCGCGACCAGGTCTCGAGGGTAGCGGTGGGTCTGCGGGCCATCCAGGAGCGCAGCGCCCGAGAAAAAACCTCGCTGGTAGTAGAAGGCGTGCATGTGGTGCCGGGCTACATGACCCACCAGTACCAGAACGAGGTCATTCAGATTCCAATTATGCTGGTGCTCGAGGACGAGGCCCTGCACCGTGACCGCTTTGCCTTGCGTGAGCGTGAGACCAAGGGTTCGCGTACCAGTGGGGCTTATACGCAGCACTTCGACCAGATTCGCCTGATCCAGCAGCATCTCATTGAGCTGGCTCGAGGCGCAGGGGTTCCGCTGATCCCTGCCGAGAACCTGGATCGGGCCATTGACAAGGGCCTCGAGGTGATTGTGGATCGCCTGCAGGAAGCCTATTTTGATGTGGCCCAGGGGTAGCCTGCCTGCGGTAAACCTGGCTATATCTCATACCAGATTCGGTTAGTTCGTCACCGAACGGTGACGAACTAACCCGACCGAAGGGATACGCTTTCTTCGCCGAGCGCAGCGAGGGGTGTGCTCTAGGATTCAAAAAGATAGCCTCTTAGCGCTTTTTGTTTGAAGATTATCTTTTTGAATCCGGTATCACATACCGGGGCCTGCTGGGCAGGGTAGGCTCGAGGTGTGAGCGATCTGATTCAAATAAAGGGACTGCCGGCTATTCCACCCCTGGGCATTGGTACCTGGCAGTGGGGCGACAAGCTGGTCTGGGGCTACGGCAATGGCTACCGGGAAAGCGATACCGAGGCCGCCTACCGGGCTGCCCTGCAAGGCGGGGTGCGGCTTTTTGATACGGCCGAGTTTTATGGTTTTGGCCTTTCGGAAAGGCTGATTGGCCGTTATCGCCGAGCCTATGAGCCCAAGCCCCTGGTAGTCAGCAAGCTATTTCCCTATCCCTGGCGCTTTTCTCGCAAGACGCTTTTCTCTGCCCTCAAAAACAGCCTGAAGCGCCTGGAGATGAACCAGCTGGATCTGTATTTGCTGCACTGGCCCTGGAAGCCGGTACCGCTCGAGCAGTGGGCGCTTTCGCTGGTCGAAGCCTACGAACAAGGGTTGACCAGGGCGGTGGGGGTCTCCAACCACAACCTGGATCAGCTCGAGCGTGTGGCCCGGGTACTGGCTAAACACAATGTCCCCCTGGCGGCCAACCAGGTGGAGTACCACCTGCTCGAGCGCAAGCCCGAGCAGACCGGCCTTTTGCGGGCCATGCAGGCCGAAGGCATGGTGCTCATGGCCTATAGCCCGCTGGCCATGGGCTGGCTGACGGGCAAGTACAACCTGGAGAACCCCCCGCCAGGCCGCTACCGGGCCCAGCGCTACGTGACTCGTAAGGCCCAGATTCCTTTGCTGCTAAAAGGCCTGACCGAGATTGCCGAAACCATTCGTGCTACCCCGGCCCAGGTGGCCCTGCGCTGGTGCATTCAAAAAGGCACCCTGCCCATTCCGGGGGCAAAAAACGCACGGCAAGCCGAGGGCAACGCAGCGGCTTTGTGCATTCGCCTTTCCGATGAGCACATGGCGCGTTTGGACGACCTGAGCGGCTAGAGCGCTCTTCACAGATATTGAGCTGCTCAAAACTTGATTGCTTTGTCCGGCGCAGCACAGAAGAGTGCGATATACCCAACCTGGGGTCTCTTGGCCAAGCCTCAAGCCTCGCCCACCTCGAGGGCCGCCGTCAGGGCTGCGCCCAGCAACCCCGCCTCGCTGCCTAGCTGGGCCAGGCGGATGGGCGGGGCGATCCAGTTTTCCATATAGCGTTGGTACGAACGCAGCACCTCGTCCAGGTAGCCCTGGCCCGCATTGAGCGCCACCCCGCCCCCCAGCACCACCACCTCGGGGTCGTAGCACTTGACCAGCGAGGCCAGGGCGATGCCCACCCAGCTCGCGGCCTGCAGCACGATCCGACTGGCCCTGGGGTCGCCTTGCTGAAACAGGGCAAACAGCTCGCGGGTGTTCATCTCGCGCTGGAAGGCGGCCAGGGCCATGCGCTCCATAGCCGGGCCGGTGGCCAGCGCCTCCAGGCAGCCGTCCAGCCCACAACCACACAGGGGGCCGCCGGGCTGCATGGTGATGTGCCCAATCTCGCCCCCCTGACCATTTACACCCCGCAGCACCCTGTTGCCCCACACAAAACCGCCCCCCACTCCGGTCGAGACCGTCATGTAGAGGGTGCTTTCGGCACCCTGGGCCGCGCCGAGCTTGTGTTCGGCCAGCGCGGCGGCGTTGGCGTCGTTTTCCATATAGACCTTGTAGCCGGTGGCCTGCTCGAGCCGCTCCACGATGGGAAAGTCGGTGAAATTGGCGATGTTGGGGGCAAACTTGATGCGTCCGCGCTTGAAGTCCAGCGGCCCCGGGGTGCCCAGGCCAATGGCCTGAACAGCAACACCCCCGGCTTCTATGGCGGCTTGAGCGGCCTGGGCCATGGCCTCGATCACGGCCGGGCCGCCTTCTTCCGGGGTGGGCACGGTTACCCTGGCCTTGATGCTGCCCTCCGAGAGCACCCCCGCCATAATCTTGGTTCCGCCCAGGTCAATCCCCACTACGCTCATGATGCTTCTCCTTGATGGTCGCGCTCGATGATCAAGACCGCCTCGTCGTAGAGCACCTCGGGCACCCAGAGGCTCACGTCCCCGGTGTAGGTGCCCACATAGGCTTCGGGCAGGCCAAAGCCGGTAAAGGGGGTCTCGAGGTGAACTGGAATACGGCTTTGTTCCAGCCGCACCCGGATGCCCTCGGCGATGAGTCGGGGCGCCGAGAGGAACAGAACGTACCAGGTTTCTCCCCGCATCCGCCGGGGTCGGGTGGGCTTGGGGTTGTCGGCAGTCGGCTGAGGCTCGCTCATTGGCCCATAGCATAACAGCTCTAAGGCGGCCTAAGCCCGAAATTACCCAGCTTTTGCACACCTTCCGGCTAAGCTAGGGGGCGGTAGCTATGCTGGCGCAAGTACGAACCTACAGTCTGTTTGGCCTCGAGGCCCAGCCCATCACGGTGGAGGTGGATGTTTCGCAGGGGATGCCCTTTTACACGGTGGTCGGTCTGCCGGACAAGGCCGTCGAAGAGTCACGGGAACGGGTGCGGGCAGCCCTCAAGAATGCGGGCTTTCCCTATCCCCAGGGGCGGGTGGTCATCAACCTGGCCCCAGCCGAACTGCGCAAAGAGGGCACCCATTACGACCTGCCCATCGCCCTGGGGCTGCTGTGTGCCCAGGGAACCATCCCCCCCGAGGCCCTGCAGGGCTTTGCCTCGGCGGGCGAGCTGGGCCTGGACGGCGAGCTGCGCCCGGTTCCGGGGGCGGTAAACCTGGCGCTGGGCGCGCTGCAGGAGGGCCGTAAGCTGCTCATGCCCCAGACCTCTGCCGAGGAGGCCGCCCTGATCGAAGGGGTCGAGGTGTGGGGTGCGGCCAGCCTGGCGCAGCTGGTGCGCTTTTTGTTGGGACAGGAAGACCTTCCGCAGGCCCGCTATAGCGATGGCCCAGAGGCCCCAGAGACCGCGCTCGATCTGCTCGACGTGAAAGGCCAGGCCAAAGCCAAGCGGGCCCTGGAAATTGCCGCTGCGGGCGCCCACCACCTGCTGATGAGCGGTACGCCCGGTTCGGGCAAGACCATGCTGGCCAAGCGGATGGTGGGGCTGCTGCCCCCCTTGAGCCATGAGGAGGCGCTCGAGGTGACCCGCATCCACTCTGCCGCGGGGCGCCTGATGAAGGGTCTGGTCAAGACCCCACCCTTCCGCAGCCCCCACCACACCGTCTCGGATGCCGGGCTGATTGGGGGTGGTACCATCCCCAAGCCGGGCGAAATCTCGCTGGCCCACCGGGGCGTACTGTTTCTAGACGAGTTTCCCGAGTTCTCCCGCGACGCTTTGGAGGTGCTGCGCCAGCCTCTGGAAGATGGGGTGGTCACCATCTCGCGGGCCAGGGCCAGCTTCACCTATCCGGCGCGGTTTTTGCTCATTGCGGCCATGAACCCCTGCCCCTGCGGCTGGCACGGCGACCCGGAAAGACCCTGTAGCTGCACCCCCAGCCAGCGCACCCGGTACGTGAACCGCATCAGCGGCCCCCTGCTCGACCGCTTCGACCTGGTGGTGGAAGTCCCCCGCCTCACCCCCGCCGAACTCGCCCGCGCCTCCGAAGGGGAGTCTACCGCCGCGGTGCGAGAACGGGTGCTGACGGCAAGGGAAAAGATGAAGGCCCGCCAGGGGAAGCTCAATAGCGAACTCTTCGGTAGAGCGCTGCGGCAGCATACGGTGCTTTCCCCCTCCAGCGAAGCCCTCTTGCAAGCGGCCACTAAACGCTTGGCCCTCACCGCAAGGAGCTACGACCGCATCCTCCGGGTAGCCCGCACCATCGCCGACCTCTCGAACTCAGAACCCATCCAGGAAGCCCACCTGGCCGAGGCGCTGACCTACCGGCGGAGTCTGGGGTGAGGGCTTAATCCAAACAAGCCGCTTAGCTCCGGATCTCCTAGAATGAGTACGGTATGCTATGCCATAGCGGCGTAGAGACCTTACGGCTCCACGGCCAGACCCTCCTGGCGTCCGCTCAACTTTCCCGCCCCGTCCACCTGGTGCTGGGCGTACCTGGGGCTTCGCGCTGTGGGGCTTGGCCCAGCTTCCTCGGCCCTGCCTCATCGTGACCCAATGCCCTTCCCCCCACTACCTGCGCGACCTGATGGACTTGCAGCCGGAGGGGATCCTAGCCACCTCGGCCAGGCCGGAGGATGTCCTCGAGGGGTTGCGGAAGGTCGCGCAGGGTCGGGGTTTCCACAAAATTCCTATGCTAGGCCCGGATAGCCTGACTGCCCGTGAGCGGCAGGTAATGCGTTCGGTGGCGCTGGGGTTCTGCGGGTGCTGCACCGGGTGGCGAGCCCCGGCCCCGCCGACTTTATACTGGGCGAGGTGATGCCCGATGAAGACGTTATGGAACCTCCTGGAGGGGCGCAGAGGCGAGTTCCTGGGCCTGCTGGCGGTTAGCAGCCTGGTGAGCGCGGCCGAGGCCCTGATCCACACGTTAATGCTCAAGTGGCTCTTCGACGAGGCGGTGATCACGCAAGACTTCCGGCGCTTCGGGCTCCTGGGGCTCGCCTACCTCGCCTTGGGACTGGGCCTGGTTGCTCTGTTCTGGGCCGTCTCGCTCTGGCAGAAGGCCTTCGTCAACCGGGTGGCGCTCGATGTGGAGGGGCGGCTGCTAGCCCAGGCCCTCCGCCTCGACTGGCAAGACTTCAGCCGCGAGGGAGCCGGGGCCTTTGTGAGCCGGGTTCACCAGGACGTCCTCGAGGGGCTGGCCCCTGCGGTTTCCCTCTTGGTTGACGTGGCCCGCCAGGCCCTGGCGACCCTGGCCTTCCTGGGGGTGCTGCTGTACCTGTCGTGGCAGGCTACCCTGGCCCTGGCGATACTGGTCCCGCCGCTATTGTGGGTCGCGCAGCGGGTCGGGACGAGGATTCGCCAGGCGACCACGGACGAGCGGGAGGCGGAGGCCCGCTACCTCGAGGTCCTCTCCCAATCGCTCAAGGCCTTCCGGGCTCTACGCGGCCTACCCCGTCTTCTCAGCCCGACTCTGGCCGCTAACCGGGAGGCCCTGAGCGCCTACCTCGAAGGCACCTACCGCAGTCACCGGCTGATAGGGGCCCAACAGGCCTGGAGCGACGTGTTCATGAACCTGGCCAACACGCTCGCACTGGTCGTGGGCGGCTACTTCGTCCTGGTCCGCGTGCTGAGCTTCGGCGGATATTTGGCCTTCGTCAACGCCTTCTGGCGTGCGGTGAACAACACCTTTTCCCTGCTGCGCAGGGTGCCCGAGTTCCACCGCCACGCGCAGGTCCTCGAGCGCGTCCACGGGCTGCTCTCCTCCGCACCCGACCCCTATGCGCGGCTGGCCGCCGAAGCCCGACTCCAGGGGGTGGGGGTGACCTACGCGGGCGGGGCCTTGCTGGAGCTACCGCGGGTGGAAATCCGCCCAGGCGAGCGCCTACTGCTCGTAGGCCCCAACGGCGCGGGCAAGAGCACCCTCCTCCACGTGCTCGCGGGGTATCTGGCCCCAAAGGAGGGCGAGGTGGTGCGGCCCGCGCGGGTGGCCGCGCTCACCGCTCCCCCCGAGCTGCCGCCCTTGACGGTACGCGAGCTGGTTCCCGACGCTGGGATCCGCCGGGAACTGGGGCTGGAGGGCCTGGAGGACCGCCGCCCGGAGGCCCTGTCCTCGGGGCAGCGGCAGAGGGCCGCCATCGGCGTGCTGCTTTGCGAAGAGGCCGACCTCTACCTTCTGGACGAGCCCCTGGCCAACTTGGACTCCGAGAGCCGGGAGGGGGTGCTCGAGCTCATCCTGCGCCGGACCGCAGGAAAGGCCCTGGTCGTGGTACTGCACGGGGATGAGACGCTGCACAGCCGCTTCGACCGGGTGGTGGAGCTGGCAGGCCCGCAGGTGCTGGACTCCCCGTAGCGGCCGTGTTCACCCCGGCCACTTGGGCAACGAGCACAACACGTGGGGCGGGCAGGCCTTGCTTTTGGGGATGGACCTCTCCTTGTGGCCCCGGGTGCGGAAGCTCTTGGTGGACTGGGGTACCGGGGTCTTCGGGGCTTGGCCTCCTCCCTGGGGTTGGAGCTGGAGGGGGTAGCCCGTCCTTACGCGGGGGTGCGGGGGGAGAGGAGGTACCCGAGATTCCGCGGGAGGGTGGGTTCAAACTACGAGGGAAACCCCCGGGTGAGCGAGGCCTGGGTCTACCTGGGCACCTGGGCATGCTACGCTTGTTGGTGAAGCAGCTGGCTAGGGCCGTCTGAGGCCTGATGGGAGACTTTTAGAACAGCCTCTGATTTTGGCACGAACGACACCTGCGGCACCAACTGCACCTGTGGCTGCACCGGCTATACCGCATGTGCCAACGGTCCGGGGAAAAATGGCTGACCCCAATTGGAGGGAATCTTGCAGCGCTTCTGGAGAATCCTGCGCTTTCTAGGATCCTTCCGCGGCTTTTTGGTCCTGTGCGCCCTGGCGTTGCTGGTGGGCTTGGGCCTGGAGTGGGCCAACCGGCCCGTCGTCACCCAGCTCCGGGCTGAGGCCCACCGCATCAGCAGCTCGCCTACTGCGCTCAGCCCGGCCGACAAGGCCTACCTGCGCCGGCTGGTCGGGGAGGCACGGGTGGTGGGGCTGGGCGAGGGGTCGCACGGCAGCAAGGAGTACCCCGAACGCAAGGCCGTCTTGTGGGCGCACAACGGCCACGTCGCCTTCCGCGAGCGGGCCATCTACCCCTTGCGCGGGTCCCCGATGGGCTGGTACCTGCGTTAGCGCTACGGCAGGGGCTACTTCGTCCTGGCCACCACCTTCTACTCGGGCTCGGTGCTGGCCATGTGGCCGCAGCTACCCGGGGTCGGCCAGGAGCGGGTGGCTATGCCGGTTTTTCCCACCCTTCCCGGCACCGCCGACTCCGCTTTCCACCGGGCCTTCGGCGGGGACTTCCTGTTCGACCTGCGCGCGGAGCGGCCCGATAGCCCGCTGGGGCGCTGGCTGCGGCGGTCCCAGCTCATCAAGGCCATCGGGTCGGGCTACTTCCCCTTCCCCCTGGTCGGCTCGAGCCCGGCCACCCTCCCCACCTACTTCGACGCCCTGCTCTTCATCGACAAGACCACTGCGGCTGAGCCCCTCAACCCGCGATGAGGAGGGGTGCCCCTGCGGCTGGCACGGCGACCCGGAAAGACCCTGTAGCTGCACCCCCAGCCAGCGCACCCGGTACGTGAACCGCATCAGCGGCCCCCTGCTCGACCGCTTCGACCTGGTGGTGGAAGTCCCCCGGCTCACCCCCGCCGAACTCGCCCGCGCCTCCGAAGGGGAGCCTACCGCCGCGGTGCGAGAACGGGTGCTGACGGCAAGGGAAAAGATGAAGGCCCGCCAGGGGAAGCTCAATAGCGAACTCTTCGGTAGAGCGCTGCGGCAGCATACGGTGCTTTCCCCCTCCAGTGAAGCCCTCTTGCAAGCGGCCACTAAACGCTTGGCCCTCACCGCAAGGAGCTACGACCGCATCCTCCGGGTAGCCCGCACCATCGCCGACCTCTCGAACTCAGAACCCATCCAGGAAGCCCACCTGGCCGAGGCGCTGACCTACCGGCGGAGTTTGGGGTAAGGATCAGCACCTTACCTTGGAGGAACAGGCTACATCAAAAGCGGTACACCCGCGCAAACGCGAAACGTGGGGCGCCGATGATAACCCTTGGCTCCCTAGGGTAAGGCTCTGGCTCCGAGTAGAGCACCGGCCCGACCTCGCACAGCACCCCAGAGCGGCCCTTCGGGCGGCAGTACTCGCGGTCGTTTGGATCCCTCCCGCCCAAGCCCTCATTGACATAGGGGAAGCCGTACTGGCCGTAGCCTCGCACGAAGTACCTGAGAGGACTGGTTGGATCATCCGCGCCCAGCCCCAACAGTACGAAGGTCCGCTCCGGAAGCCTCCGGGTACGCCTCCAGAGAAGCCGGAACCCGCTCTCCCTGGCGAGATCCACGGTCTTGGCGTTCACCTGAGGGGAGGCGTAGAAACCGCGCTTCCAGTGCCAGCAAAAGGCAGTGGGTACCAATCCTGGGATCTCGGGCACCGCAGGAAGGGCTGCGCGGTGGTTATCTACCAAATAGAAGCGGGCCGAGGGACTCCGTCCGTGTAGCTCGCGGGCCAGCCCCGCTCCCCCGAGAAAAGCCGCCTTGTAGGCCCCATCCCAGCGCAGCGAGAGCCGGAGGGCCCGGGCCACCTCCCGCACCGGGACCACAACCCGGCCCCCCCTGACTACCGGGCTGACTTCGAACGCACCGGGTTGTCCATCCACCCGGTAACCCCTGCCGCGGCCAAACTCCAGGGTGTGCCCGGCAAATGATAGCTGTATGCGGGAGCCCATCGGGTCAGCCGCGAAGCCCATCCCCGCCACCGCCGCCAGGTAGCGCGCAGGCGCCCATAACCGCCCGGTCTCCAGGAAGAGACCGGGCCGGGTGTAGACCAGCCAGAGGTCGGCCACCTTCAGAAAGGGGCCGGTGGAGCAGCCCACGTTCTGCGCGGAAGCCGCTGCAGGAAAGAGCAGGGCAGCGGCCAGGAAGGCTGGGGCGAGGAGTGCACGCATCATTGCAAGCGGATGTACACCTCTTCTGAGCCACTGCTGGTCGAGGTGACCTGGGTCTTGGCGGTCACGCAGTCCTCGGCTACGTCGGGCGCGGTCTGTCTCCAGTGTAAGCCGGAACTCGAGGTGAGGCCCAATCGGAGATCACTCCAGCTCATAGTATCCTTTATCCCGCTGCTCCCAGACCCATTGATCTGAGCGCTGCTAGGAACGTGCTTGAAGACATTGCCGACCCCACTCAGCTTGAGGCTTGGTAGATCGAAATCCACCGATTATGGGGTAAATGGTACTTGCCCTCGGGATCCAGGTATGCGCAGGCCACCTCGCGCGGGTTTGTACTTCCGCTGCGCTGCATCCAAGGGCAGCAGGGCTAAATAGGGCACTACGAAACTCCACTCCACCCGGCTGTCGCCGCGAAACAACGCTACCTCTAGCTCCGCTCGGCGAAAGTACACCTCATCGCTCACGCCCGAGGGGAGCCCCCAAACAAAACACCTGCCTTCGTTTGGAGCCTTCCCTACCAGTCCTTAGTAGCCTCTAGCGGTTCTACGCGATTGTGTCCCATCTCCAGACGGCTTATCTTGGGTACTCGACTCCCGGCAGCTGCACGTCGCCCAACCCCAGGCTCTGGTCGGTCGCAGGCTGGAGGGCGATGTCCACGCCGCCCTTGGGGGGCGAGACCTTAACTGGGTTTTGGCCACCGTAGATGTCGCCGAAGGCGGCTTGACTGTGGAGGTTGCAGGTCAGGAGGTGGAGGAGGCGAAAGACCCCGTCTTATCCGGGATGTCACGCGAGTGTCACGCTGGCTTGTGTAATTTGTACATCAGGCAAGATTATCCGTTTGAATGGGATACTAGAGCTGGGCTTACCAAGACGCTTACGAGGGTTTGCGATCCACCTTTGAGCGCATAGTGCGCGATAATAACTCTGATGCTCGAAACTGTCCCCAAAAACCCTACACCGGCCCCTAGCTGGGTGCTGGGGTTGCTGGGGCGACCCCGGCTCCTCGGCCCGGCGGGTGATACCAACCTTAGATAGATAGTCATTCCTTGGGGATCCACCCGAACCCCGCCACCCCCCGGATGAACTCGGGGTGCTCCTGGAGATAGACACACCGCTCTACCAGACGCTCTTGCAAAGCCTCCAAGTTGGGGAAGCTCTCATTGGCCACCGCTTCCCGCAGCAAAGGCACCACCGGCTCTGCCGGGGAGAGCTCGGGGGTGTAGGGCGGTAAGTGCAGCAGCAGCAGACCGGGCGGTACCTGGAGGTCTTTGGCCCGGTGCCAGCCTGCGTTGTCCAAAAGCAGCACCAGAACCTTCCGCCCCTCTGGGTCCACCTCCTGCTGAAACTCCCGTAGGGCCAGACTCATGAGCTCGCTGTTCACCGTGGGCAGGATCAGGAAGGTACTCCTCCCACTGGCCGGATGCACGAAGAGGTAAACGTACAGCCATTCATAGCGGGTGCGGTGGAAGGCCAGAGGCCGCTGCCCTTTGAGCGCCCAGACCTTACACAGGATGGGTTTCAAGCCCACCCGGGCCTCATCCTGGCTCCAGACCTCCACCGGCTTATCCGGGTGCAACTGCCGCTGGGCCTCTACCACCTGGGCTACTTTTTTTTGAAAGCCTCCTGCTCCTGCTCGCTCGCAGCGCGGGTGTGGCGGGGGCGGGGGCGTTGGAGGCTGAAGCCCAAGCGGCGCAGGTAGGTCCAGGCGGTGACCTCGGCCATGCTCTTACCGGTGTGCGCCTGAACCCAGTGGGCCACCTTGCGGGCCGTCCACACCCCCCCGTCGGGAGGACGCGCTTGCAGGGCCCGCCGGAGGGCTTGTTGCTCCTCCTGGTTCAGCAAGGCCCGCTTATCCCCTCCTGGGTTGTAGCGGTGCTTATCGATGAGCCCTTGGGGTCCCTCGGCGTTGTAGCGCCGGATGAGCTTGTAGACCCAGTTCTGGCTAAACCCGGTGGCCTGGCTCACCGCCAGGGTGCTGGGGCGGTGCTCCCGGGTCTGCTGGGCGTACAACCAGATCACCTGCCAGCGGGTCTTCTCCTTGGCATCCTTGCAGCTACGGTAGCGCTGTTCGAGTTCTTCCAGGCTCAGGTGGGGGTGTAGGGCTATGGCTTTGCTCGGCATGTATTATTATCTACATAGATTTGGTATGAGAGGCTGTCGTAAAAGTCTACTATGCTTGAAGGGTGGCTTCTACACGAAGATTTTACCCCAGCGACCTCTCGGATGCGGAGTGGGTTCTCCTGGAACCCCTCATCCCCGCCCCCAAGCCGGGAGGCCGCCCTGCAAAAGTACCCAGAAGGGAGATCGTCAACGCCATACCCTACGTCCTGAAAAACGGCATCTAGGGGCGGGCCATGCCCCATGACTTACCCCACGGGTCTACGGTCTACCCCTACTTCCGCAAGTGGCAGAAGGAGGGGGTGTGGGAGAAGGCGGTCCAAGCCCTGGCCCGGTGGGATCGGGAGCGGGAGGGGCGATACGCCTCTCCCAGCGCCCTGGTGATGGATAGCCAGTCGGTGAAGACGAGTGAAAAGGGGGGCCCCGGGGACACGACGGGGCGAAGAAGGTCAAGGGGAGGAAACGCCAGATCCTGACGGACACGGGGGGCCGATGGCTGAAGGTGTAGGTGCACCCGGAGGGCGGGCACGACCGGTGGGGTGGGAAGGCCCTTCTGGAGGGGATGGACCTCGACTATTGGCCGAGGGCACGGAAGGTCTTCGTGGACTGGGGGTACCGGGGTTTGCGGGAGGTGGCTAGAGCCTGCTAAGAAGCCAAACATAAACCATCCAGGACTTTCGGCAAGAGCAGAATGGAGAAAGCCAGCCAGTGAAACCCCTTGAGGGTCTCGGCCAGACGTTCGTAGTCACGGGCCAGACGACGAAAACGAGCCATCCAGGCAAAACTGCGCTCGACCACCCAGCGCCTGGGCAGCAGAACAAAGCCCTTCTTGGCCTCGGCAAGTTTGACCACACACAGGGCAATACCCTCCTGGGCAGCGGCTTGCTCAGCCTCGGACCCCGTGTAACCCTGATCCACGAAGGCGATCTCCACCCGTTCCTGGGTGACCGCTTGGA